>DASPJG010000460.1:0-6764 GCA_035628755.1 Pyrinomonadaceae bacterium | reverse complement strand
GTATGTGAGAGAGGTGGTGGAGGGGCGAGGATACGAGGTGATGAGAGAGGAGGAGGGGCTGTGGAGTTTAATTGGGATGCAGCGGCGCGGGCAGCAAAATGTGATCGTCGGGTTGAACCCTTCCAACCCTCTCGTTAAGCGCCAGATGAAGCTAAACTCGCCATCGTCAAGCAAGGCGGTGGCTTACTATACGGCCTCTAAAAATATCCTGCCTTCCGATGCTCTCGATAGACTGTCGCACGCAATGCCTCTTAATTCACAAATATCTTTTGAGTTTCGACGTGTTGAATTTATGCCGTACACGGATACGGGAAAAATAGATAAGCAGCGACTTCATTCGTTAAATAGTAAGGCGGTGATGGCCGATGAGTATCACGCCCCGCAGAGAGAGATTGAAAAGCAGATGGCCGATATTTGGGAAAGAATCTTGGAGCGCAAACCCATAGGTCTTAATGACAAGTTTTTTGAAGTGGGTGGAAACTCCTTGAAAAGCATACGGCTGCTGGCGGCCATCAATGAAAAATTTTCCAGTAACGTTGCAATTGTCGATCTCTTTAAGTTCAGCACGATCAAAGCCCTCAGTATGCATGTGGAGAAGCCCACTGACGACAACGGCAACCAGCAGATAAGCGGGCTGGAATTTTAATCCGTCAAGGACAAGGAAGTGGAGTCATGAACAATCAACGAGACATTGCGATCATCGGGATGAGCGGCGTGTTCCCGGAGGCGAACGATCTCAACCAGTTTTATCTGAATTTATGCAATGGCCTCGACAGTGTTCGTGATATGCCGGAAGAGCGACGCGCCTCGACGGGTCTTGACCGGGAGAAGAACTATATCCTCTGCGGCTATTTGAACCGGATTGATGAATTTGACCACAAGTTCTTTAACATCTCGCTGCGCGAAGCTGAATATATGGACCCGCAGCAGCGTTTTGCTTTGGAGTTATCCTGCGCGGCTATTGAAAACGCGGGCTACAGTTTGAAGCGTTTTAGAGGAAGCCGGACATCGGTGTCCCTAGCGGCTATCCAGAACGATTACTCCACCCTGCTTAACCTGTCCGATGGCACAGCCTTAGTCGGCAACATCATGGCTTCGATTGCGGGCAAGGTATCTTACTATCTCGACCTCCACGGGCCGGCGATGATGATCGACACCAGTTGTTCGTCCTCGCTGGTCACCATCCACGACGCGTGCAGCAGAATCCTCGCGGGCGAGGTTGATTATGCGCTGGCCGGGGGCATCAATCTATACGTGTTTTTCCCCGAAAGAGAAAATTTCCTCGACCCCCTCGGCATCGCTTCACCGGATGGAAAGAGTAAGGCTTTTGATGCTGCGGCGAATGGGACGGGTATCGGCGAGGGCGCGGGCATCGTGCTCCTGAAGCCTTTGGAAAAGGCTCTGGAAGACGGAGACAATATTCATGCGGTGATTAAGGCGAGCGCAATTAATCAGGACGGCGGACGGTCGAACGGAGTTGCCTCGCCAAGCCCGTGTGCCCAGACCGAAGTCATCACGCAGACTTGGAGAAAAGCGAATATTGACCCGTTGACAATCTCCTACGTCGAAGCACATGGGACGGGAACATATGTCGGCGATCCGATTGAAATTCAAGGGCTGACCGATGCCTTTCGACAGTTCACGGATAAGAAGCAGTTTTGCGCCATCGGCTCCGTGAAAACCAACCTCGGCCATTTGGGCGCGGCAGCCGGGATTTCCGGTTTAATCAAAAACGTCTTAGCGCTCAAATATCGAAAGCTGTTTCCGTCGCTGCACTTCAGTCAGCCGAATCCGCACATCAATTTTGCAAACACCCCGCTCTACGTTCACACCGCGCAAAGCGAGTGGCCTGCGGAGAACCGCGTCAGGAGAGCGACGGTAAGTTCGTTCGGCATCAGCGGGACGAATGCTCACGTTCTTTTAGAGGAAGCGCCGTCCCGCAGCGCGGGTGATTCATTGATTGAGGAGCATCCGGATTATCTGGTGACGCTTTCGGCCAAAACCGCTCAGGCTTTGAAAGATTATGCACGGGCTTTTTCAGATTACCTCAGGACCACAGACGACCATCTCTCAGACATCAGCTACGTTTTGAATGCCGGGCGTGATGATTATGCCTGGAGATTTGCCGGCGTGGTCAATAGTCGTGAAGGGTTAATCGGTAATCTGGCGCAGGTCGTCGATGGTGATTTAACTTTTAAGACGGGCGCGCCTTCCAAGCCGGAGACGTCGGTCATCTTTCTCTGTTCCGGCGATGTGGAAATCAAGAGCGGGGTGGTCGCAAAGCTGCGGGAACAGTTCGAGGTTTTTAACGCTGCGTGGGACTCGTGTCACCAGATCATCGGGGACGTGACAAGCGGTTCAAAGGCCGAGACGTTCATTGTCCAATACTCCCTCTCGCGTCTATGGGAAGCCGCGGGTCTTGCGGCAAAGCATGTGTGGGGAACGGGTGTGGGAAATCTGTTGGTCGGCGTGATGACGGGAAAATTATCTCTCAAGGAAGGCTTGCAGAGAGCCGTCTCTTATCAGGAAACAACCGCCCCATTTAATCCCGGCAAATTCAGGAACGTTCTCGACAATCAACTGGAAAAAGAAGCGACCGTTTTTGTTGAACTGGGGAACCGGGGGACTCTCTCGACAACCGTACGAGAGGCGAGGGGTGCGGCTGTCCCGGTCGTCTCCCTCGACTCTTATTGCAGCCGCTCCGGCCTGCTCCAAACACTGGCGAATTTATACGTGCGGAATGTCTCGATCGATTGGAGCCGGTTTTATGAAAAGTCCGGGGGGCGACACATCGAACTCCCGACTTATCCATTTGAGAGGGTCAGATGTTGGGTTGAAGTAGATTCGTCGAAGGCCATGCAGAGCGCGAATTTAGTTGCGGAAGAGAAGAGAGAAGAGAAGAGGGAAGAGACGGGCGGAGGGCCTCTTCTGACGGGCGAAAACATCACCGAAACCGAGAGACAATTGGCGCTCATCTGGGGCGAGGTTCTGAAAGTTGACACTCTCGGGTGCGATGACGACTATTTTGATCTCGGCGGCAACTCGCTCAGCGGCGCTCAAGTCCAGAGCCGCATCAGCGAACGATTAGATATCGAGGTCGAGTTTGAGGCAATCTACGATTATTCGACGTTGAGAGAGTTTGCCGCCTATCTCGACACCCGGAAATCTTCGACAAACGGCGGCGGGGCGCATAATGAACCGGAGGCGCAGGAGTCCTCCATTCCTCGGGTGCAGAGGGCTGACGAATATGCGCTCTCCTATGCTCAGGAGCGGCTTTTCAATCTCTATCAGATGGAGCCTGACAGTCCGTTCTATAACATGCCCGGCGCATTTCGTTTGAAAGGTAGTCTGCGGCGGGATGCTTTGGAGCAGACGCTGAACGAAATTCTGAGACGACACGAGATTCTTCGCACCACCTACAAAATCTCAGACGAGAGAGCCGCGCAATGTATCTCCGCGACAAAGAGCGTCCCGTGCTCATTTGTCAGCCTCAAGCACTTGCCGGCGATGGAGCGTGAAGCGGCGGCATCGCGTTTAGCTGCCGAAGAGGCTGCGCGCCCGTTCAACTTAACGAGCGAGATACCCCTGCGGGTGACGCTTCTCGAACTCTCCGGTGATGAGCATGTCCTGTTGCTGACGATGCATCACATCGCCTCCGACGGTTGGTCAATCGGCATCTTCTTCGAGGAATTCTCCGAACTGTATCGAGCTTATGCGAAAGGAATCTCGCCGTCTTTGCCTGAACTCCCGATCCAATACGTGGATTATGCGGACTGGCAGAGAAACTGGCTCAACGGTGCGCGTTGGGAGACACAACTAGACTTCTGGAAGGATCAACTTCGGGGTGTTCCTCCCCTGCTCGCCTTGCCGACCGACCGCATCCGTCCATCGAGGCAGACGTTCAGGGGCGCAGTCTCGACGCACGAATTCCCGCTCGCCTTAACCGAATCGCTTAATCAATTGAGTCGGCAGGAAGGCGTCACTCTGTTCATGACTTTGCTTGCCGCCTTCAACGTCCTGCTCTATAGATATTCGGGGCAGACGGATATTTGCGTCGGGTCGCCGGTTGCCAATCGCGCTCGCGTCGAAACCGAAAGGCTGATCGGCTTCTTCGCCAACACGCTCGCGCTGCGTAACGACCTGTCAGGAAATCCCGGTTTTTGGGAATTCCTGCAACGCGTCAAGGGAGCGACCCTGAAAGCCTATGCTCATCAGGATATGCCCTTTGAGAAGTTGGTTCAATCCCTCCAGCCGGAAAGAAATCCCGGCTATTCCCCAATCTTCCAGGTCGTTTTCGTGCTGCAAAACTCCCCGCTACAGGCTCTCGAACTGCCCGATCTGGCGCTGAGTTTGCTGGAGACGGACAGCAAAGCGGCGAAGTTCGACTTGACGCTTTCATTAACCGAAGACGCCGGGGGGCTGATCGGGACAATGGAATACAGTACCGAACTCTTCAACGCTGACACCATCAGCCGGATGTTCCGTAACTACCAGATACTACTCGAAAGCATTGTCGCAAGCCCCTCACAATCCGTCGCCGTCTTGCCATTGCTGACGGATGAAGAGCGTCACCAAATGTTGGTTGTGTGGAACAATTCCGAAGCAGCCGACTTGTATGATTTTGGTTGAACGGCGCGCGGCGGCGACCGCTCACCCACATCGCGCATCATCAGCGGTAAAATCAAATTTTATTCGCGAGTAAAAACATTCTTCCGCTGACAGACCGGTTTTTGTATTTGGAGAAAAGAGATGACAATGGAACAGACTGTGGCCGACACGTACGAAGTAGGTGACATGCCGCCCCTCGGGCAAACGCCTCGGAAGATGTATGCGTGGGTAACTCGCCCGGAGCGTTACGGCGAACCGATGGAGAGCTTCAAAGTGGAGACTGTCGAAGTGCCCGAACCCGGCGACGACGAAGCGCTTATTTACAATATGGCCGCCGGAGTCAATTACAACGGGGTGTGGGCCGGTCGCGGCAAGCCGGTCGATGTCATTGCCAACCGACGAAGAAATGGCGATACAAAAGCGTTTCAGATTTGCGGTACGGACGCGAGCGGCATCGTCTACAAGGTCGGGAAGAACGTTCGTAATATTAAAGTGGGTGACAGGGTTGTCGTCTACGGTTCACAGTGGGATGCGGATTGCCCGCACATTTTAGCCGGTGGCGACCCCGTTTGTAGTAGCACGTATCGTGTCTGGGGATACGAAACCAACTGGGGCAGCTTCGCACAGTTCAGTCTGGTGCAAGCTCATCAATGCTTTCCGAAACCCGCGCACCTGACATGGGAAGCGGCAGCCTCATACATGGCCTCGGCGGCCTGTAGTTATCGAATGCTTCATCACTGGCACGAGAATGCGGTGCGGCCGGGCGACGTGGTGCTGGTCTGGGGCGGCGCCGGTGGGGTTGGCTGCATGGCTATCCAGTTTGCGAGAGATGCCGGAGCCGTCCCGGTGGCCGTCATCTCGGATCAAAGCAAAGCCGACTTTTGCATGAAATTGGGCGCGGCAGGCTGCATCGACCGGACAAATTTCGATCACTGGGGAAAACTCCCCCCACTGGATGATGAAGCCGCCTATAATCTCTGGTTACGAGGTTCGGGCGTGGACGGCAAGGCGGGCGTGCTGGGCTTCCGCCGCGCGATCTGGAAGGCCGCGGGCAAGCGTTGCAGTCCGCGCATTATCATCGAGCATCCCGGCGAGGCGACCATCCCGACCTCAATGTTCGTCTGCGACGCAGGTGGGATGGTGGTGATTTGCGCCGGCACTTCGGGCTATGCGGGGTCGATGGATTTACGTTACACCTGGATGCATCAAAAGCGCTTTCAGGGTTCACATGCGGCAGACGATACGGACGCCAAAACTTGTAACGATCTCATCATCGCTAAACGCGCCGACCCCTGCCTGTCGCGCACCTTTCTCTGGGACGAGTTGCCGGTTGCCCACCAACTCATGGCTGATAACCGACACCCGGCCGGCAACATGGCCGTGCTTGTCGGCGCACCGCGCCCCGACATGGGTGTCGGAGAATAAATTCTTGAAAAACCGCCGCCGTCGTCGTCCGTCCTGAGGTCTGGAGAGACGACCTCAACCCCCTCGCTCCGGCAAATTGAAAACCGTCTCCATCTTCATTCAGCCGACTCGTATCTTTCTCGTAAACGCCACACACGGCCACCACACCTCGCTCGCATTGAAAGCAGAAGCAGTTTTGATGAGTCAGTTATGCCATCTGCCCATAACGCTCAGTGCTCATCGAATAAATTGTAACTTTCGTATGATACGGGTGCTCAGTCGGGATGAACCGGGCTTTGCAATAGGCCACATCCTGTTGACCTCCTTCGAGCGTCACCTCTGCTCATCACCCCGTGCGATACACATCTAACTGATCACCCTTTCAGGAGGCTAGTCGTATGCTGAAAGTTTCACTCATCAATATGCCCTTCGCGCCTTTGGAATATCCTGTACTCGGACTCACGAACTTGAAGTCGCTGATGGAGCGTAAGTATCAGGGGCGCGTCGCGGTTGACGAGGCTCTCTATCTAAATTTGGAATTCGCGAATTACATGGGGCTGGAAACTTACCAGTTCATGTGTAAATCCGCCGATACTCAAACCGCCGGTTACGGCGATTGGTTCTTCCGGCAGTCGGCCTTTCCCGACCTGCCGGATAACTCCGAAGTCTACTTTCGTCGCTACTTCCCTCTCCTCGATGATGAACTCAAACGCATCAAACAGATCATCATCGAACGCCGCGAAACTCTCGAC
>DASPJG010000459.1:0-8322 GCA_035628755.1 Pyrinomonadaceae bacterium | reverse complement strand
TTCTCGCGCGACGAGGGCGGCGACGCGATCCGTTTCTACGAATTGATGCACGAGGTGAACTTCAGCCGCGCCGTGCGCGAGCTGGCACGCGAACTCGGACTCGCAGGAGAGCAACGGAGCCGCGCGCCTTCGCTCGCGCAGCGCGCCGCGCCCGACGAGGCAGCGACGTTTGAGCACGAACCCGAACCGCTCGGCGCGGAACGTATGGGCGCGATCTGCGAGACGTTTCTCGCGGCGTGTCGCGCCGAAGATCAAACGGAAGGACTGGGCTATCTCGCGCGGCGCGGGATCGACGACGGAACGGCGCGACGCGCGGGCGTAGTCTATTTCCCACGCCGCGCTTACCGCCGCGTGATGCGAAAGATGCAGGCGGCATTTCCGCCCGGAGAGTTGCAGCGCAGCGGTCTGTTCAATGCGCGTGCGCACCTGACGTTTTACCGTCACCGCTTGTTGTTTCCGTTCCGCGTCGAGGGGCGTGCCATCTATGTGCAGGCGCGAACGACCGCTGCGGGAGTCGAGCCGCGCTGGCACAACATGCGCGGCGGCGTGCCGTCGCTCTACAACCTCGACTGTTTGAACGAACTGGCGAGCGGGAGCATCGTCTATCTCGTCGAGGGTTTCACGGACACGCTGACGCTTCTGGCGCACGGCTTCGCGGCGGTCGGGCTGGTCGGCGCGGGCGGCTTGAAAGAGGAATGGCTCGCGCCCCTTGGCCGCTTCCGCGTCGTCGCCGCGCTTGACCCCGATGCAGCCGGGCGGCGCGCCGCCGAACGCTACGGCGAACTCTTCGCTTCGCGTGGCCTCACGCTCGCCCGCATCACGCTTCCCGCCGATGTCAACGATTTCTTCCGACACCACCGGACGGCCGCGCTGGAGTTCGCTTTGTTGACGGAAGCCGTCATGGAAAGGCTGAGAACGGAAGGGAAGGCTCAACTCGACTAACTCCTTCTCTTGCTCATGCGTCAACTACGGTCTTAACTCTTGCTCTGCCGCGTCCTTCATCTATAATCTGAGTTTGGCGTTTGCGCGAGATCGCGCCCTGATGCGGAAGCGGGTGGTGCTTGGCTATGACGGAACAGATGACAGGTGCGGCGGAGACGGCGGCGAGAACAAATCTCACCGTCGTTGATAAGCTGCGGCTGCTGCTCGACATCACGAAGAAGATCAGTCGTTCGCTCAACGTGGACGAGGTGCTCGATCTCGTGATGGACACGCTCGGCTCGCTCATCCCATACGATGCGGCTGGCATTTACATCATCGAGCGCAGCCCGCAGAAGGACGGCACGGCCAACAGCGAACCCGGCGCGCTCAAAGGTTTCAGCACGACCTCCGTGCGCGGCTATGACATCAATGATTTAACCAAACTGCATTTGAAGGTCGGCGAAGGGCTGCTCGGCTATGCGGCGCAAACGGGCGAGCCTTTGATCGTGCAGGACGTGAGCCAAGACCCGCGCTACGTCAACGCGCGCCGCGCGACCTGCTCCGAGATGGTCGCCCCGATCATCTCGAACGACGAAGTGATCGGCGCGTTTGATCTGGAAAGCGACCGCAAGAACGCCTACACCGAGGACGATCTGGAAATTCTGATGATGCTCGCCTCGCAAGTCGCGATCATCATCGAGAAGGCGATGCTGCACGAGCAGTCGGTCGAGAAGAAACGCTTGCAGGCGCAACTCGAAGTCGCGCGCCACGTCCAACTCGAACTTCTCCCCTCGCGCGACCCGCAACTCGAAGGCTTCGACATCAGCGCCTACAACTTTTCGACCGAAGAAGTTTCCGGCGACTACTACGATTTCGTCAGTCTCTACGAGGATCATCTCGGCATCGTCATCGCCGACGTGTCGGGCAAGGGCGTGCCCGCCGCGCTGCTGATGGCCTTTCTGCGCGCCAGTCTGCGCGCCGCGATCCACATCGGCTACGCGCCGAACATCTCGATGTCGAAGGTCAACTACCTGCTCTGGGAATCCATCGAGAACAACCAGTACGTGACGGCCTTCTACGGCGCGCTCGACGCGACGAACCGCACGCTCGCCTACGCCAACGCCGGACACAACCCGCCGCTCCTCATGGACGCCGAAGGCCACGCCCGCTTCATCGAACGCGGCGGCATCCCGCTCGGCATGTTTCGCGACACGCGCTACTACGAATACTACCTGCCCATTCAGCCCGGCCAGATCATCGTGCTCTACACCGACGGCATCACGGAGGCCACGAACGAATACGGCACGGAGTACGGGCGGGAGCGACTCGAACTCAAGGTGAAGGAAGGGCGCGAGTTGACGGCGCGCAAGTTGATAGACTTTCTGTACGCCGACGTGCTCGAATGGACGGGCGGGCGCGGCGCGAGCGACGACGTGACCTTCGTGGTTATCAAGGCTCTCTAGCAAAGCGGAACGGGGGCGGCCTCTTTCAAGGCCGCCCCCGTTCCGGTCAAACTTGCGGTTGAAAATCAGTGTGCGGTCGGTGAACTGTGCGCGTGGTCGCCGCCCGGGGCGAGCGCGGCACGGTAGCGTCCGTAGTGAAACTCGGATTCCGTCTCGGTGAATGCGTAAACGTCAAAGCCGTAAGCGTCGAAGTAAGCTGCCAAGTCATCGGACGAGCGGAGAAAAATTTCGGGAGCATAACCCGCATCTTCGCGAATCTCCAGCAGGCGCTCAACCACCTCCAGCGGAGCAAAAACTCGCACAGGGTCTCTGTAGGTTGCCATAAACTAAAAGCGCCTCCTTCCGGTCAGTTCGGGATGCGGTCGTTAATACCCGAGCACATCCCGCGTCTTGCCTTTAGTTGGATGTACGCCAGAAACGGCGCAGTTGTTTGCCCGCCGCATATTTTTTTCGTTACAGGCTTTACGAAAGTTTGCCCGGAACGGTACAGTAGTAATGTCCTCGCGCGGACGGCCAGCCAAAAGGCCGCACCCGACCAACTCACGGACAACAAACCACGCGACACTTTCTCGTCAATCCATATTCTCGTAACCGCCCGCGAATTTTATGTTGACTCAAACGCCGCCCGCCGCGCAGACCGCGGGCACACACGCAGCCGACGGGGGGGCGATGCCCGCGCCCCTGAATTTCGTCCATGTCCTGCAAACGATGCTCAACGTCTCCGGCAAGGTCAGCGATCTGATCTTCTCGCCGGGGCGACCGCCGCAGGTCGAACTGCAGGGGAAATTGCAGGGCGTCGCCTACCCCGGCCTCGAAAAATTGACGCCCGCGCACACGTCCGGCATCTCCAAGATCATCATGGGGAGGAATCCGGCGGCGGTCGAAAGCCTCGAAAAATTCGGCTCGGCTGACGTTTCCTTCAGCGCGCCCGGCCTCTCGCGTTTCCGCGTCAACATCTTCATGCAGCGCGGCACGCACGCCATCGTCATGCGCGTCATCCCGCAAGACCCGCCGGGCTGGAAGGAACTCAATCTCCCGCCGCAACTCAGAAACATCGCCGACCTCAAGACCGGCCTCGTCCTCGTCACCGGCCCCACCGGCTCCGGCAAGTCCTCCACGCTCGCGGCCATCATCGACCTCATCAACGAAGAGAAGTACTACCACATCGTCACCATCGAAGACCCCATCGAATTCCTCCACCGCCACAAGAATTCGACCATCCACCAGCGCGAACTCCACTCGGACACGCCCGACTTCGCGCGCGCCCTGCGCGCCGCCCTGCGGCAAGCGCCGAAGGTGATTCTCGTCGGCGAGATGCGCGACCGGGAGACGATTGAAGTCGCGCTCGAAGCCGCCGAGACAGGCCACCTCGTCCTCTCCACCCTGCACACGATTGACGCGTCGAAAACCGTCGACCGCATCATCGGCGTCTTCCCGAAAAACGAAGAAGCCTCGATCCGCGCGCGTCTCTCGCAGACCTTCCGCTACATCGTCTCGCAGCGTCTCGTCCCGCGCGCCGACGACAAGGGGCGCGTCGCGGTCATCGAGATTCTCAAATCCACGGCGCGCACGCGCGAATACATGGAGCGCGGCGAGTCCGAAGGCCGCTCGCTCATCGACGCGATGGAGCAGGGCGAACTCGAAGGCATGCAAACCTTCGACACCGTGCTGGAGAAACTGATCCGCAACGGCACGCTGAACAAAGAGGAAGCCGTCTCTTTCGCCTCGAATCAGGGCAACCTACGCCTCAAACTCGCGGACTTCGGCGGCACGCCCGAAGCCAGCCCAGCCGCCGCCCCTCCCGCGCAAAACAGCGGCAATTCCATGCTCGACATGCTGGAGTGATAGAGCAGACAGGAAACGCTAAAGAAAAGGGCGGAGGTAAAGCTGAGAAAAGTTAGTCCCGCGTAGTTTCAAGTTTTCTTTCAACTCCCGCCCTTTTGCCTTTTCTACTTTCGCCGTTTCCCGCTCTCCCCGGCATCGCGGAGCGGCGTTGGCGCGTCTAAACTTTGTATGCGTACAAGGTTAAAAGGGCGCGCTATTTTTGTCTTCGTCATCATCGCGGCCATCGGCGCGGCGTTTCTCGTCGCCTCGTGCGGCAATAAAGATGGATCGCGCAAAGGCATTCCGGCGGCGGTCGCCGTCGCGCCCGTGCGGCGTGAGTTGACGCCGCTGCCGGTGCGGCCTCTGTCGCCGTCGCTCGAAGGCATGCGCCAACGCGTGATGGCGGCGGTCGCCACGACGCGCGAGCTCCCGTGGCAGCGCGACGCCGGGATGAGCGAGCTTTCCGGCTGGGAGTACGGCACGCGCACGAAAGAGTTGGCCGACACGCTGGCGGGCGATGAGTTGCGCGCGCTGAGCCGCCTCGCCGTCGCGGGCGGGATGCTGCCCGAAGGCACAGACCTCGCCACGCTCGCCGCCAGTTTCACCGCCGCCTCCGCCGGGGCGGCCTATTCGCCGCTCGACAAGCGCGTGCTCCTGCTCGCCGGTCAGGGCGCAAACGTTCCACCGGCGCGCGACGAATCGCTCATCACGCACGAGTACGTCCACGCCCTGCAAGACCAGCATTTCGATTTGCTGAAACTGCTCGCCGCGCGCCCTTACAATTTCGACCGCGCGGAGGCCGCCTTTGCGGTGGTCGAAGGCGATGCGATGAACGTGCAGCGACGCCGCGAGCAGACAGACGCCCTCTGGTCGCGCCGCACGCTCGAAGAGATCGGGCGCGGCGAGGACGCGCGCTTCGGCGACTACCGACGCGAGATCGGCGCGTTCTTCCCGCCGCTCCTGACCGAAACCTTTATCTTCCGCTACCGCGACGGCACGCGCTTCGTCGAAACCGTGCGGCGCAAAGCGGGCATGCGCGGCGTGGACGAACTCTTCCGCCGCCCGCCCGCATCGAGCGAGCAAGTGCTCCATCCCGAAAAATATTTTGCGAATGAACAGCCGCGCGAGGTGGCGTTGGAAGAGGGGCGGTTTGCCGCGAACAACTGGACAATCGCGGCCACGACCCCGCTCGGCGAACTCGGCGTGCGCGGCCTGCTCCTGAAGTCGCTCACGGCGTCGGAAGCGGCGCGCGCCGCTTCGGGCTGGGGCGGCGACCGCGCGTATTTATTCGAGCGCGCGCGCAGTACGCCGCTTTTCGTCTGGCAGACTCGCTGGGACAAGCCCGGAGAGGCCGCGGAGTTCTTCCGCGCCTACAACGTCCTGTGCGGCAAAACCGGCGCGCAGCGCGACGCGGCGAATGATTCTTCGCAATCCAACTGGCGAGACGGCGCGCTCCTCACGCTTGTCCGTCTGGAAGGCGATCAAGTCGTCGTCGTCCGCGGCGCGGACGCTGACGCGCGCGGCGCGCTTGAGTTCGTCCTCCGTTAATCTACCTGCCATCCACAGCCGGACGTGATTGCTCCAACTGCCGCTCGCGGACGTTTCAAAGCTAGCTGCGGACGTACAAAAGTTAGTTCGGGAGATTCCTTAGTCGCTTTCGGACGTTCCTCAGCCGCTATTGGACGTTCGTTAGTTGGTTTGCAACCTCCCGAAGCTGCTATTAGACGTTCCTTAGTCGCTAAGGAACGTCCGATAGCGACTAAGGAACGTCTAATAGTCGCTAGGGAACGTCCGATAGCAGCTACGAAACGTCCAATAGTCGCTAGGGAACGTCCGATAGCGACTATTGCACGTTCCCTAGCGACCGAGGAACGTCCAATAGCGACTAAGGAACGTCCCGAACCAGCTCTGGAACGTCCCACAGCCGGTCGCTGACCTCGCGGTGCGGGTTTTCTGCGCGCGCTGGTCTTCGCTCCGGCGACGCCAATGACACGCAATCTTATTTTCCCGGCGCGATTTCGTTGGCGGCGATGAGGGCGGATTGGGTGACGGCTGCGAGGCCGTTGCCGGGGAAAAGCGTGTCGCCGACCATGTATAGATTTGGGAACGGCGTGCGGTGTGTGAACATGTTTCCCACGCCGTTGTTGGCGAGCGTCTGCGGGATGCCGCCCACCATGCCGAGTTTGCGGCGCGTCTGCTCGTAGAAGGTGCGCGGAGTCGCCGTCTCGATCACTTCCGCGCCCGCGCCGAGTTCGGGGAGCGCGGCGTGCAGCCGCTCCCAACACGCTTCGAGCATCTGCTGATCCTGCGTCTCGTGCGCGCTCTCGTCCGTGTGATAAGCGAACCAATCGGCGGCCTCCGTGTAGAGCGAGACGGTGACGGCGCGTTTCGCGGCGGGCGCGCGCGCTGCGTCCCACGCGGGCGACGCGCTGAACATGAACTGCGCCCGCGTTGCGTCGTAAGTTTCGCCTTCCTGCCAACTGTCAAGCGCGAGCAGGCGTTCGGCGGGGAGACGACTGACGGTCTCTTCGTCCGCGCTGAGGTAGAGCAGGTACGCGCCCCAGCCGCGCGCCGCTTTCAGACGCTCGCGCAAGTGTGCGGGCGTGCGCGACGCGCCGACGAGTTTGCCGTAGGTGTCCCAGACGGTGAGATTGCTGACGACGGCGCGCGTGGCGCGGACGCTTTCGCCGCTCAGAAGATCAACTCCGACGGCGCGCCCGCCTGCGTCGAACGCGAGGCGCAGCGCGGTCGTGTCGAAGCGAACGCGGCCACCGCTCAGCTTGATGGCCTCCGTGAGCGCGCGCGCCAGTGCGGACGCGCCGCCGCGCAGGGCGTAGAGGCCGCGATGCGGCAGATCGAGCGCGATGGCCGCATACAGGTAGGCGCACTCGTCGCTCGCGCAATTGGCGTACATTTGCAGTTGCGCGTCGATGAAACGGCGGAAGCGCGTGGAAGCAGCGGCGAGATGTTCCGCCGCCGTGTGCGTTTGCAGGGCGAGGAGGCGCGAGGCGTGCCGCGGCTCGGCAGCCAGCAGTTTCATGCGCGCAAACTTGCCGAGCGTGGCGAGTTCGGGCGCGCGTCGCGCGCTGCGGTGCAGGGCTTCGCTGACGGGCGTGAGTTCGCGGTAAAACCTGATCGCGGCATCGGCGCACTCCGGGAACGCGCGGCTCAACTCCGTCTCGAACTCCTCCGCGCCGTCTTCGCCCGCGCCCACCCTGACCTCCGCCGCATCGGGCAGGCGCACGACGTAAGCGGGCGCGAGCCTGCGCGCTTCCGGCGGCGCGACGGGCAACTCCGAGAAGACGCGCGCGTGGATGTCGTCCGCGCCCCAACCGGCGTAGAGTCCGGCGGTCGTCTCGAATTCGTAGCCGAACCGCTCGAACGTCGTCGCGCAGCCGCCGCCCACGGACTCTTTCTCCAACACGCACACGTCAACGCCGCGCGCGGCGAGAAGCGCAGCCGTCGTCAAGCCGCCAATCCCCGCGCCGACGACGACCACTTCGTGTGTCATGGGTTTTATATCTGGATTCGGAGGAGCGCGTGCGCCAGCGTGTCGAGCAGCATTCCGGTCGGCACGCCCGGTTGCGTGGGGGTCAGACTTTTCAGGTAAGGCTGGGCGACGATAATGATCGCCTGAATGCCGTTAAAGGCGGCATGGATGACGAAGCAGGGAAGCAGGCTGCCTGTGCGCGCGCGCACCCACGTCAGCGTGAAGCTGAGCACCGTTACCGCCGCGACCACGCCGAGGTTGTTCCAGTACTGTGCGAAGTGAACGCCCGCGAACATGACGGCGACGATCACGATGGCGGCCTTCGTCCCGGCGGCGCGCTGGAGCGGCGCGAAGAGCACGCCGCGATAGACCGTCTCTTCGACAATCGGCGCGGTGGCGACGGCGAGAAACGCGATGCTGAACCGCGCCGCCTTCGAACTGGAGATGATCCGGTCAATGTCAGTCTCCTGCCCGCCGAACAGCGTCGCCAGCAGGATGCCGAAAAGCCACAGCCCGACCGCCAGCCCGACGCAACTCCAAAAACCGAAACGCCCGCCCCAACTCCACCCGACGGCTTCGCGGAACGGTCGTTTGCCGAACCCCGTCACCACCGCCCACGCCACC
>DASPJG010000458.1:0-2492 GCA_035628755.1 Pyrinomonadaceae bacterium | reverse complement strand
GCCGAGCACGAAGGAGAGCGTCGTCCAGAAGGCAAGGCCGAGCGAATCCACGGGGTCGGCTGCGTTGTGCGCGCGCACGAAGCCGTAGACGATGAAGATGAGCGCGGCGAGCGCGACGGCGAGCAGCGCGATGGTCGTGTTCTGGCGGCGCAGGAAAGCCTCCGCGCCTTCCTTGATGGCGTCCGAGATGTCGCGCATGGCCTGAGAGCCGGTGTCGCGGTCGAGCACGTTCTTGATGAGCAGGAGGGCGAAGCCGAGCGCGCCGAGGCTGATGAGAAAGATCAGCAGCATTTGTACGTTCACGTTGTGTCTCCCTTTCTCTCGCGCAAATGAAATTCAGCCGCCGTTTGAATGTTCAAACGACGGCTGAAAAGATCGAACGACCAGCAGGGGAAGTTAGACCAAACCTCTACTAAGACCGCTGCGAACTACCGGCTTCCGTATTAATCGCCCGTGGCAATGCCTTCCCTGTCCGTGCCCATCTTGCCCACGGCTGCGGGCAACTCCGAGACGATCCGCATGCCGTAGAAGGAACGCCAGACGAAAAACATCGAGATGATGAAGAAGACGGCGGCCAGAACGTGCGTGACCATCGCGCCGTTTTCGCCGAGTTGCCCGTTCCTGTCTGCGAGAGAGACGGCCAGTTCGACCGCCAGCAGCCCGAACAGCGTCGTGAACTTGATGACCGGGTTCAAGGCGACCGATGAAGTGTCTTTGAACGGGTCGCCGACCGTGTCTCCCACCACCGCCGCATCATGCAGCGGCGTGCCTTTGGCCTTCAGTTCGACTTCGACGATCTTCTTCGCGTTGTCCCACGCGCCGCCCGCGTTCGCCATGAAGATGGCCTGATAGAGGCCGAAGACGGCGATGGACATGAGATAGCCGATGAAGAAGAACGGCTCGACGAAGGCAAAGGCGAGCGTAGAGAAGAAGATCGTCAGGAAGATGTTGAACATCCCCTTCTGCGCATACTTCGTGCAGATTTCCACCACCTTCTTGCTGTCCTCGGCTGATGCCTTCTCGACGCCTTCGAGCCGGATGTTGGCCTTGATGAACTCGACCGCGCGATACGCGCCCGTCGTCACCGCCTGAATTGACGCGCCGGTGAACCAGTAGATGATCGCGCCGCCCGTGATCAAGCCGAGCACGAACGGGGCGTGCAGGAGCGAGAGGTTCTGGACGTTTGTGGTCAGCCCGGCGGTGAGCGCGATGATGATCGAGAAGATCATCGTCGTTGCGCCGACGACCGCCGTGCCGATCAACACCGGCTTGGCCGTCGCTTTGAAAGTGTTGCCCGCGCCGTCGTTCTCTTCCAAGAGGTGCTTGGCGCGCTCGAAGTTCACGTTCACGTTGTAGTCGCGCTTGATCTCCGCTTCGATGTTCGGCACGTTTTCGATGAGCGAGAGTTCGTAGACCGACTGGGCGTTGTCCGTCACAGGGCCGTAGGAGTCGACGGCAATCGTGACAGGCCCCATGCCGAGGAAGCCGAAGGCGACCAGCCCGAAGGCGAAGACGGCGGGGGCGACCATCAGCGCGCCGAGTCCCATGAGGCTGAAATAGTAGGCGATGGACATCAAAGCGACGATGCTGATGCCGAGCCAGTAGCCGGAGAAGTTGCCCGCCACGAGGCCGGACAGAATGTTGAGCGACGCGCCGCCCTCGCGCGACGACGTGACGACTTCCTTAACGTGGCCTGACTCGGTTGAGGTGAAGACCTTGACGAGTTCGGGAATGATCGCGCCCGCGAGCGTGCCGCACGAGATGATCGTCGCCAGTTTCCACCAGAGCGTGGTGTCGCCCGCAGGGCCGAGAGCGGGCACGATCAAGTAAGAGACGACGTAGGTGAGCACGACCGAGATGACCGAAGTGATCCAGACGAGCGACGTGAGCGGCGCTTCAAAGTTCATCCGGTCGGCCTTGCCGTAGCGCGATTTGGCGACCGCTTCGTTGATGAAGTAGGAGAGCGCGCTGGCGATGATCATCATCACGCGCATGACGAAAATCCAGACGAGCAGTTGCACCTGCACGGTCGGGTCGGGCACGGCGAGCAGGATAAAGGTGATGAGCGCGACGCCCGTCACGCCGTAAGTCTCGAAGCCGTCCGCCGAGGGGCCAACCGAGTCGCCCGCGTTGTCGCCCGTACAGTCGGCGATCACGCCGGGGTTGCGCGCGTCGTCTTCCTTGATCTTGAAAGCGATCTTCATCAGGTCTGCGCCGATGTCGGCGATCTTGGTGAAGATGCCGCCCGCGATTCTGAGCGCGGCTGCGCCGAGAGATTCGCCGATGGCGAAGCCGATGAAGCAGGGGCCTGCGTAATCCGCCGGGATGAACAGCAGGATGCAGAGCATGATCAGGAGTTCGACCGAGATGAGCATCATGCCGATGCTCATGCCCGCCCGCAAGGGGATCGCGTAGATGGGATAGGGCTTGCCGCCTAAGCTGGCGAAGGCCGTGCGCGAGTTGGCGAAGGTGTTGACGCGGATGCCGAACCA
>DASPJG010000457.1:0-3679 GCA_035628755.1 Pyrinomonadaceae bacterium | reverse complement strand
ATCCGCGCCTGCTCGACGCGCCCGACAAACTCCGTGTGGCGCAGGTCGAGTTCGCGCGCGAGCCGTTCGAGTTCGGCGCGCTGGCTGCCGTCGCCCGCGACGGTCAAAGTCGCAGCGGGGAAACGCCGCTGGACGATGGCGAACGCGCGCAGGATGCAGCCGACGTTGTAGAGCGGTTCGAGGTTGCGGTTTGAGAGAAAAACCGGGCGCAGCGGGCGGCGCGGGCGAAAACGAAAACGCTCCGTCTCGACGAAGTTGTAGATCGAGCGAGCGCGCAACCCGAAACGCGCGAACACGTCCACCAGATAGCCGGAAGGCACGGCCACCTCGTCCACCAAGCGAATCGTCGGAAGTGCGGTGCGTCGCCAGCGCGCGAGATGATCTTCGGCCTCGCCGCTCCGGTAATTGAGGACGATCTTTTTGCCGTAGAGTTTGGCGACGAGGATGGCGGGCGTCGGCGCGAGCAGGAAGGAGGTGTACGAGGCTGAGAAGACGTGTATCACGTCGTAACGGCGCACGCGCGCCAGCAATGAAGCGATGTAAGCGATAGAAGTCAGGACGGTGCGCACGTACTTGATGCCCTGCAACCGGCCAAGCAGGCCGGGCAGACGCGGGTTGACCGGCAGGAAGGAAACTTCCAGCGACGGCTCTGCCTGAAAGCGCGCGAGCAGCCGCGCCGCCTGCACCGCCTGACCGCCGAGGATGCCGAGCGACGGCGCGACGATCAGCACACGCACGCGCCGCCCCTCGCGCGCCTGCACGCCCGCCGGATCAATGTTGCTGTTCGCTCGTTTCGTCATTCGCGTTTCGGTCGCGCCGTTTAGCGCGCGCTCTCCTGTCGCGCGCTCGGTTCGATGCGCGCCTGCGGGGCGGCGCGTTTCTTCGCCAGCAGACGCTCGTATAAATTCTCGACGCGCTCAAGCTGTGCCGCGCAGGAAAACTTTTCCTTGACGACCTGCAAGCCGCGCTCGCCCATCCGGCGCGCTCGCTCCGGGTCGCCGAGCAGCGAGATGATGCGTTCGGCCAGCGCGGCATCGTCGCCCGGATTGATGATGTGGCCGGTTTCGCCTTCGACGACCGCCTCGCGCGCGCCGCCGATGTCCGTCGCCACGACGGGGCGCGCGGCGGCCATGTACTCGATGATCGAATTGGAAAAACCTTCCGTCCCGTTTGAACTCAGAACGCACACCTCCGAGACGGCGAGCAACTCCGGCACGTGCGCGCAGCGCCCCGGGAAGAACGCGCTGTCCGCAAGGCCGAGTTCGGCGGCCAGCGCGATGAGCGACTCGCGCAACTCGCCCTCGCCCGCGAGCACGAACGCGGCCTCCGGCACGACCTCGCGCACGCGCTGCGCCGCGCGCAGGAAGGTCGCCTGATCCTTGTTGGCATGACGCATGTTGGCGACGATGCTGACGAAACGGCGTTCGCCCTGCGGCGGCAAGCCGAGGAGCGCGAGAGCGTCCGTGCGCCGGAGGTCTGGGCGCGGCGCGACCCTCGACGTGTCCATGCCGTTATAAATCGTCTGAATTTTCGCGGCGGGAACGCCGTCCCTGATCAACTCCCGCCTGACCGCTTCCGCATTGGCGACGATGCAATCGGCGAGCGCGAACGCGCGCTGCTGCACCCACTTCTGTTTGCGCGTCTTCGTGCCGTCGGTTTCGCGCCGCGAGGCGATGCGCGCGTGCGGGCGGCGGGCTAGCGTGGCGGCGGTCATGCCGAAGATGTTGGTGTAGAAGTCGTGCGTCTCCACGATGTCGATCTCGCGTTCGCGCAGGTAAGCGGCGCAGCGGCGCAGTTGCCTGAGCATGTTGCGGTCGTAAAAGGAGGTGAGCGGGAATTCGGGGATGTCCGTGAAGCCGAGACGCTCCGCCTCTGCGCGCAGCACGCCCTCGCCGCTCAGGCACGCGAGGTGAATCCGGTAGCGGTCGCTCTCCGTGAGCAGGCGCGCGAGTTGCACCACCTGCCGCTCGGTTCCGCCCTGCGCGAAGCTGTCTATGAAGAGGAGGACGTTCGGTTTCATCGCATTACATTCCCGCCGACTGTCACGCCGCGTGACTATCTTCCGCCATCGCCGTCGCATGGCTGTCTTCTAACATTGCTTTCGCGTGGCCGTCTCCGGTCAACGCTTTCGCGCGGCTGTCTTCCGCCGACGCTGCGGTCGTGGCCGTCTCAATCGCCGCCTTCGTCTCTGGTGCGGCGACGGCTCGCCCGCCCGTTGTCTCGCGCGCCCGCAGCGTCGCCACCGTCAGCCGCTCGACGTTGTCGGCGGGCGGCTCGAAGACGTTCGCGCTGCGCTCGTGCCGCATCCACGTTTCGAGCACGAACAGATACCACGTCTGCAAGGAGCCCTCGCCGCTCTCAACCTCGCGCGCAAACTTTGCGAGCGCGGCCTGCGAATTGATCCAACCCTCGCGTCCGAGGATCGAATCCCCGAGCGTCTCTACCACACGCTCGCGCCAGCGACCCGCCAGCCAGCGACCCGCCGGGATGCCGAAGCCGCGCTTGCGCCCGCGCGCCACGCGCTCGCCGATCCGACGCCGCGCCAGTTCTCTCAAGATCGCTTTCAACCCGCCGCGATGCAGGCGCAGATCGAACGGCAGCGCGGCGGCATATTCCCACAATTTCTGATCGAGGAAAGGCGAGCGCGCTTCGAGCGCGTAGTGCATCGTCGCGCCGTCAACCTTCGGCAGGTATTCGCCGGTGAAGCGCGTGCGACGGTCGTACTCCAAAAATTCCGCGAGCACGTTTTGCGCGGACTCGCGCGAGCGTGGGATGTCGCGCTGCGCGAGCGTCGCGCCCGCGAGCCGCTCGCCGAGAATCGCGTTTTGTTCGTAAACCGGCAGGCCGTCGCGCGCGTTCGTGACCGCGCCCAAGCCTCCGGTCGTGTAGTCGAGAAACGAAGCGGCGCGCCGCGCAAGGCCGCGCCGGGGAAAGCGCGTGCGCAAAATGTTCGACCACAAGTTCGCGGCAGCGGCGGGCGTGCGGCGCGCGAGGCGCGAGGCGAGCCACAGGTGGCGATGTTCGGGATAGCCGAGAAACACGTCGTCGCCGCCGTCGCCCGTCAGGAGGACGGTGGCCGAGGGCGCGACGGCGCGCGAGACGCGGAGCATGCCGAGCGCGGACGAACAGGCGAACGGTTCGGCGTAGGCGGCGGCCAACTCCGACACGTCCGGCGCGTCGGTCGCAGAGAGATCGAGGACGCGGTGAGAGATGCCGAGCGCACCGGCGGTCGCGCGCGCATCGGCGGTTTCGTCGAGCGGGTCGCCGGGCGTGCCGATGGTGTAGGCCGTCACGTCGCCGCCGAGTTTGGCAATCGCCCAGCAGACGAGGCTGGAATCCACGCCGCCCGACAGCAGCGCGCCCACCGGCACGTCCGCAAACAGGCGCATCTCGACCGCACTCAGGAACAGCCGCTCGACTTCTTCGACCGCCTCGGCAAACGTCGGCGCGCCCGCGCCGCTTGCGATGGGCGGCGACCAGTAGGTGCGCGCCTGCGTCGTCGCATCATCCGCAGACCATTCAACGATGGTTGCCGCCGGAACTTTCGTTGCGCCCTGATAGATGGCGCGCCCGTCCGTCACGAAACCGAATTCCAGATATTCGACGACCGATCCGGCGTCAATCTCGCCGAGCATCCCGGCAGCCCGCAGCGCGCGCACGTTGGAGGCGAAGGCGAGGC
>DASPJG010000456.1:0-3172 GCA_035628755.1 Pyrinomonadaceae bacterium | reverse complement strand
CCCGCGCCCGACAAAGGACTCTCGACGGCGACGAGCGCGAAGTCGTCCGCGTTGTTGTCCGTGTCTTGTGGCGCGCCCGCCGGTTGTTTGCGCACGAGACTGTAGTTCACCGCCGGACTCTGCGCCGTGCCCACGTTGCGGCAGAGACCCGACACGCGCCCCTCGCTCAATCTGGCATCGGCGCACGCGCCGCCCGCCGCGTCGAGACGGTTCGGCAACGTGAAGTTGTTCGCGTTGGCCGTGCGGAAGAGCGCGACGCCGCGAAACGGATGCTCTGCGTCGTCGCCGGAGAGATCGTTCTGGCTCACGATGTCTGCGAGAGCGCGGTTGATGCCGCCATAGCCCGCCAGCGAATAGGCTTCGCCCGCGACGAGATAATGCGCGCGCGGCGGGATAAACGTGCCGTTCGGGATGACCGCGTAGGTTTCGAGCGTGACGCCCGACGCGGACTCGCGCCCGGTGACTAAAGCCCAGCCGTCCGAGCCGTCCGTCGTGCCGACGGTGATCGGCTCGATCGTGTTGTTATAGATTTCGACGAACTCATCGCGCAGGCCGCCGGGGCCGTCGAGGCGATACTCCGTAATCAACACCGCGCGCGCCGACGGCACTGGGTTGGTTGAAGTAACGGTGAGAGTCGCGCTGTTGCTCGTCGCGCTGCCGAAGGCGTTGGTGGTGACGACGCGGAACTGCGCGCCGTTGTCGGCGAGGCTGGCGGAAGAGATCGTGTAGCTCTCGCCGTTCGCGCCGGGGATGTCCACGTTGTTGCGCTGCCACTGGAACGTGAGCGGCGTGCTGCCCGACGCGGAGGCCGTGAAGGTGACGGGTTGACCGGCGGCGACCGTCCGGCTCTGCGGGTGCGTGTTGAAAGATGGCGGCACCTGTCCCGCCGGGAATTGAATGCGACGGAGTTGGCCGTTGCCGCCGCGCTGCAAATAATAGAGGCTGCCGTCGGCGGAGACTTGCAGGTCAACGGGCGAAGACGCGCCGGAAGCGAAGTCCGCCGCCGTGCCGCTCGCCGGGTCGAAGAGGCGTATCCAGTTGCTGCAAAAATCCGCGAAAAAATATTTGCCGGTGTAGCTTGCCGGGAACTGTTGCGTCTCTGGATTGTAGAACGCGCCGCCGGTGATGGCGCAGCCGGTCGTCGCGGTGAAGCCGTGGCCGTACTGGAAGAGTGGATTGCGGAAGTTGGGATTGGCGCACGCGCCTTCGCAGGTCGGCCAGCCATAGTTCGACCCGGCGATGCCGTCGTTGATCTCCTCGACGGCGTTCTGGCCGACATCGTTGATGAACATGCGACCCGTGCCGGGTTGGAAGTTGAACGTGTAAGGGTTGCGCAGGCCGAGCGCCCAGATGGCGCGGTTCTTGCCCGTCGCCGTGTTGACGAACGGGTTATCGGCGGGGATCGATCCGTCGGCGTTGATGCGCAGCATCTTGCCGAGCAGGTTGGCGAGCGTCTGCGCGTTGGCGGGCGCGGCGTTCTCGCCGACGGCGATGTAGAGTTTGCCGTCGGGGCCGAAGTGCATCGCGCCGCCGTTGTGATTGGTCGCCGCGCTCAGGTTGTCGAGATCGAGGAGCACGGTTTCGCTCCCCGCCACGGCCACGTCGCCATTGGCCGTGAAGCGACTGACGCGGTTGTGGATCGCGGGCGTGGTCGCCGTGTAATAGACGTAGACGAACCCGTTCGTGCTGAAGTTCGGATCGAAGGCGACGCCGAGCAGGCCGCGCTCGCCCGTCGCGCTGACGGTGACGGAGAGAAAGGGCGTCGGCAGAAGCACGCCGTTTTTGATGACGCGCAGCGCACCGCCCTGCAAACAGACGAAGATGCGGCCATCCGGCGCAATCGCCATCGCCGTCGCGTTCGACAGGTTGCCCGCGACCAGCGTGTCGGTGAAACCGGCGGGCACGGTGGCCGCCCGTGCTTGCAGCGTGGCGCAGAAGACGAGGCAGGACGCGAAGATGAAGGAAGCGAACGGTCGCGCGCGGAGCGTTGACAGGTTCATAACACACACCTTTGATCTAAGTTTCGACGCTGAGGACTTCGGGGGAGATTCCGGCGTGGGGCTGTGACTGTTGACGACAGCGATTATCCGGGGGGCGGCGGCGGTCGTCAAGATAAATCTGGAGTAAGTGGTTTGCGGGTCAGGTAAGAGTCGCAGCGCGTGGAGTCGGCCTGCGGCTGCGTCCTTAGATAGCCCTTCGCGTCTTGCCTTTCCTATGTCCTTCACCTTGCCTCTGTTGCCCACGACCACTCGTTAGCGACGCGCGCGGCATGTGTGATAAATTTCCGCGAGCCGGAGACTCTTCCCAACTCAACAGAAATTTCCGAGGAGACTTATATGAAGCGTTCTACTGTTTCAGCCCTAGTCTTTGCGCTCGCGCTCCTGTGCGCCGCCACCGCCGTCACGGCGCAGACCGCGAAGCGTCCGTTGACCATTGACGACCTGTTGAAAGTGCGGCGCGTCGGCGACCCGCAGCTCTCGCCCGATGGCCGCTTCGTCGCTTATCAAATCAGCGACCCCGACAAGGCCGCGAACCGCAGCCGCACGCAGATTTACCTGATCCCGGTGGCGGGCGGCCAACCTGTGCAACTGACGACCGGAGAAGTCTCCGCTTCTACGCCGCGCTGGTCGCCCGACGGCAAGCGGATCGCGTTTGTGCGCGGCGGGCAGATTCACACGATGGACGCAACGGGCGGCGACGTGAAAACGATCACGAGCATCTCCACGGGCGCGGGCGATCCGCTGTGGTCGCCCGATGGACGCTGGCTCGCCTTCGTCTCCGACATCTACCCCGAATGCGCCGACGACGTCTGCAACCGGAGACGCGATGCGGAGGCGGAAGCGAGCAAGGTTAAGGCCAAAGTGATTGACCGCCTGCTCTACCGCCACTGGACAAGTTGGAAAGACGGCAAGCGCACGCATGTCTTCGTCGTCTCCGCCGACGGCGGCGCGGCGCGCGACCTCACTCCCGGCGACTTCGACGCCCCGCCCTTCTCGCTCGGCGGCCCGACCAACTACGCCTTCTCGCCCGACTCGCGTGAACTCGCCTTTGTGCGCAACACGGACAAGGTTGAAGCGACTTCCACGAACAGCGACATCTTCATCGTGCCGGTTGCGGGCGGCGAAGCGCAGCGCATCACGGGCGACAACAAGGGTGCGGATCAGTCTCCGCT
>DASPJG010000455.1:0-2398 GCA_035628755.1 Pyrinomonadaceae bacterium | reverse complement strand
CACGGCTCGACCGACCCCGACAACACCGACGCCGGACTCTGGCATCTCTACATCGCCACCACCTACGACCGCGGCAAGACGTGGAACGTCGTCAACGCCACGCCGAACGATCCCGTCCAGCGCGGCTCGATTTGCACCGAGGGCTTCGGCGTCGGAGCTTGCGCCAAAGGCGACCGCAACCTGCTCGACTTCATGGACATTCAGGTGGACAAACAGGGGCGCGTGCTCGTCGGCTATGCTGACGGCTGCGTCGGCTGCTCCAGCCCCTCCGGCTCGCGCTCGAAGCTGGCGACCATCGCGCGGCAGACCTGTGGCCGTCGCCTGTTCAAACAATTCGACCCGGCGACAGACGATTGCGGCGCGGGCGGCGCGACGCCCACGCCGACGCCCACGCCGACGCCCATCGAGGGCAACGGCTGCGTCCTCCCCGGCGCGAAGATCATCACCGACCCGGCGGGCGACCAGACCGGCGCGCCGAACGCCAACCAGCAGCAGGACATCGAATCCATCTCCATCGCCGAGCAATACCCTGCGAGCGGCGGCCAACTCGTCGTCACGATGAAGCTCAACCAACTCGACCCGAATCTGCTCACGCCGAACGCGAGTTGGACGACGCTCTTCAACGCAACGCACGCCGACGGCACTTCGACCACCTACTTCGTCAGTGCTGACAACAACTCGTTCGACAATCCGGCGGGCGTCTCTTTCAACTACGGTTTCGTTGACGTGACGAACCAGAATCTCAACACGTCCGTCGGCGCAGCCGACAACGGCGTGATCGACGCCGCCACCAAAACCATCAGCATCACGGTTGCGCTCAACAAACTCAAAAAGCCGGTCGCGGGCGCAACCGGGGCGACGCTCTCCGGCGCGCAGGTTGACCTCTCGGCGGGCAAGAAGATCGTCGCCGTCAACGGTCGCACGAGCCTGCTCGTCGGCGCGCTCGGCACGGGCTTGATCAGCACCATTGATTCGACCGCCAGCAACGAGTACACCTTCTCCGGTCAGGCCGTCTGCTCCGGCGGCGCGACTCCGACCCCGACCCCAACTCCGACGCCGACACCAACAGCAACTCCGACACCGACGGCCACGCCGACGCCGACGAACGACGCGCGCTGCACCGTGCCCGGCCTCGAAGTCCTGACGGACGCGGGCGGCGACCAGACCGGCGCGCCGAACGCCAACGCGTCGCAGGACATCCGCGCGGTTTCCATCGCCGAGCAGTACACGGCTTCGGGCGGCCAACTCGTCTTCACGATGAAGGTCGGAGACCTGACCTCGACCCTCACGCCGAACGCTTCTTGGCGCGTCGCCTTCAACGCGACGCACGCCGACAACACGTTCACGACTTACTTCGTCACCGCGGCGAACAACTCTTCGTCAAACCCGACCGGCATCTCCTACAACTACGGCTTCGTTGACACGACGCGCAACAATCTCAATTCCACGGTCGGCACGGCTGACGGCGGCTCGATGTCCGCCGAGGGCGACACGCTTACCATCACGCTCAATTTGAACAAGCTGCGCAAGCCCGTCGCCGGTACGGCGGGACAGACGCTCACGGGCGCGCAGGTTGATCTCTCGGCGGGCAAGTCTCTCGGCGCGGTCAACGGCGCGACGAGCGTCCTTGTCGGCGGGCTCGGCACTGGACTCAACGTTAACGTTGACTCCACGGGTCAGGGCAACTACACGATGGCGGGCGCAGCCGTCTGCCCGTTCGTCTCCGCGACCCCGACGCCGACGCCCGTCGGCGGCGTGAGCGACCCGGCGCGCTTCCACATCTTCACCGCGCCCGCGGGCGTGGCCGAAGATGCCGGAGAGCCGAGCATCGGCGTCAACTGGAAGACCGAGCGCACGTTCGGCAACAGCAGCGGTCTCATTCCCAACGGCGGCACTGTCACTTACTTCGGCGGCTTCCTGCCCTACATGCTGCGCGTCACCTTTGACGATTCCGTGTCGCCCGCCAGAGTCACATGGGATCAGGCCAACCTCGTGGTCGCCAACGCCCCGCGCGTCTTCGGCGACCCGATCCTGTTCACCGACTCGAAACTCGGTCGCACGTTCGTCTCGCAGGAGTTGGGCTTGACGCCTCTCGGCTCGACGATGGAGTTCACCGACGACGACGGGCGCACGTTCACGCCTTCGACGGGTTCGGGCGCGCCTTCCGGCATTGACCACCAGACGGTTGGCGGCGGCCCGTTCGCGCAGCCGATCCCGGCGGGCATCAACCCAGCCTACCCGCACGGCGTCTGGTATTGCTCGCAGTCCGTCGCCGACGCCGTGTGCGCGCTCTCGCTCGACGGCGGCATCACCTTCGGCCCCTCCGTGCCGATGTTCACGCTCGCCGATTGCGTCGGCCTGCACGGCCACATCAAGATCGGCGCGGACGGCACGGCCT
>DASPJG010000454.1:0-13904 GCA_035628755.1 Pyrinomonadaceae bacterium | reverse complement strand
TCTGAGCAACGCCCAGCGCGGCGATCAATGGCGTCCCGCTGACGGTCAGGTCAACCGGCTCAAGGGTCGTCTGCCTCCGGTAGAGTCGCTGGTTCTCGGAATCGAAGACGGCAATGACGGCGCGCTCGGACATCTCTATGTCACTGAAAAGCTCGTTGATGGCCGCTCCGTCCACACGCGCCATCACCGCCCCCTCGCCCGCCGCCGGGACGGCCAGCGCAAAGACGGGTCGCGCCTCGTCGCGCGTGCGGTCGGTCGCCAGCACCCACGAGTCGCGGTCACGTACTTCAGCCAGCAGGTGGTCGGTCAGCGCGCGCGGCGGCGGCTCTCGACCTACAGGTTGGGCGACGAGCGTCTCCCCGGCCTGATCGACAAGGCGGGCGTCGATCCAGTAGGGACGGGTCTCTACCGTGTACCTCAGATGGTCAGCGAGTTGGGGAGAGCGCAGCGACTTTTCGGCGGCTTCGGCGGCGAGCGTTGCCAGTGGCTGCCGCTGCGCGTCGATCCATCGTTCAAACGCGATGGCGGCCAACTCCGCACGCTGCTTGAGTGATTCGTCGAGTTGAGCGCGGTTGGTTTGCCAGACGCGGCGCAGGTCAGCCGCGCCGACAAACGCCAGCGGGACGGCGATGCCGACGGCGAGGACAAGCAACCGAGCGCGAATGCCCAAAGCGTCTCACACCCCTCTCAAACCACCCGGCAGGCAAACGGCTGCCCTGTGACTTCGATCATGATTGATGTAGATAAAGAAGTACGCTATCGCAAAGTATAGCAACGAACCGCGACTCCCGCATAAGGGTAAACACTCACGCCGCGTAGGTGTTCATACTGTTTCGCACACAACGCGCGCCGGGTTAGTTTCGGACACTATTTTTGTATCTGAGCGGATTTTGTATCTGAGCGGAGGACGTTGGAGGTCATGATCTTTAGCGCAGGTGATAAAGAGTACCGGGGTTCGTCAGCACTCGAAATCGTGCACGCGCTCAAACGGGAAACCACCCGGACGGGCGAACGCGACAAACTCATCAGAGAATTTCTTCTCGAATCGCTGGAGCAGTTCCGCGACCGTATTCCGTTGCGCGATCTCGACGTGAGCGACCGGCTGAGTGACGAGATGCTCGCACTAAGCTATCTCTACCTGCGCGATGAATTCGGGGCGGGCGAACTAAGAGACGTTCCAAACCGGCAGCGGTGGGCGCACCCTCTTTAGCGCGAACTCGGCCAAGCACTGCATACGGGAGCATTCGTCTGCGGGCAGCGGCTTACGTAGTCGCCGGTTACAAACCATAACCGCGAGCTATCTTCTGACGGGCGCATGAATGGAGTCTGGCAATGAGTAACATGGAGAACATCACAGACGAAGAGAAAAGCGGTTTGGCGGCGGGCGGGATGCTTCAGTCCGGCACGGCGCGGAGAGCCGGAATTTACCTCGGCATCGCCATCGCCGTCTTCATGCTCGGCTTCCTGCCGATGTGGATGAAGGCGCGTGCGAACGCCGCTCAGCGCGATGCCGCGCAACGCGAATTGCGACTCAGCCAGATGCAAGGCACGCTGGCCTCCGCCGTCATCGACGCACGCCGCGGCGAGTATGAACCCGCGCGCCAGACGGCCAGCGATTTCTTCACCGCCCTGCGAACTCAGATAGACGCGGGCGCTGACTCGGCACTCTCCGCGCCCCAGCGCGAGGAGGCCGCGCCGCTGCTCTCGCGCCGCGACGACATCATCACGCTGCTGGCGCGCAGCGACCCGGCTTCGGCGGAACAGTTGTCCGGCATCTACGTCTCCTACCGGAAGGCGATCAACAAACCGTCAGCCGCAACATCACATCATGAAGCTTCATCAGACAAGTGACCGCGGATGACGCCTGCTCTCACATTCGTTTGTGCTGTATAACGTCCGGGCAGGGAAGCCCCGTCTATAAATTGTATTCCATGCGCACTGCTCTTTGCGTCAAGACGAAACGGCGGGCTAAATCAACCCTGATCAGATCAGGTTAAGCGTGCGTTTGGCATGAGCGGAGCATTCAGCCGGCAAGGCAGGTCGGTTAATAAGGGTTCATCCTCGACCATGTCGATCATTCCGGTGGGGTGGATCAGAAAGTCCGCAAGGAAGACCGCGTTGGAATAATTGATCAGCGCGGATGCGCGCCATTTTCCATCGGCATCCTGACCGTGGAGACTCGGGCGACGGAATAATTGTTTTGGTGTCAGTGGCGCGGGTTTCTCCTGTGAACGGGCATCGGAAAAACCCTGTGGCAGAAGTTCGTCTTCCAGATCGTAGACAACGTAAAATGCGCCTTCTTCACCCCGCACAAAGAAGCAGAAGAATGACAGGTAATAAAGAACGTTCTCCCCGGTGATATTTATTGGCGCTTTTGCATTCATCTCGTGGATCGGCGGCGAGATTCCAGTGAGACGAAGAAGATTATCCTGATCTGACAGGTAACACACCCTCAGCCCTGCATCCCATTCGTCGCTGGTGAGACAAAGTAGGCGAACGTTGTCATACATCGGCAGCGCGCGCTCGAAAAGCGAAACGTGTTCGCCGAGGGAGAGACTTTCGTCAATCTGTTTAATTTGCGAAAAATGTTTTTCGGTGTCTTCGACTCGACTCCAGCCCGAATCGGAAAACGAAAAAAAGTTCATGGCCTACCTCGGTTGTCACGGTCAGAGCTATTGTTCTGAAGCAGAGGGTTCGTCCGGCGTATCTATCATGCGAGCGTCGAATTGATCACGG
The DNA here is from genome assembly GCA_035628755.1 of Pyrinomonadaceae bacterium. Lineage (GTDB taxonomy): Bacteria > Acidobacteriota > Blastocatellia > Pyrinomonadales > Pyrinomonadaceae > JAIVJZ01. The sequence continues at coordinate 11,168 of DASPJG010000454.1, read as the reverse complement.
ATGTGGTCGGGCGCAAACTCGGCTGGCCGCCGTCCCCACGCGTCACGGCTGGAGGTCGCAGCGCTTCTTGCGGCGAATTTGTCGAATGCCGCAAGATTCCCGACCAACGCAGCATAGTGAAACAAAGTCCAGCCCCGGTTGTTGAGCGACAGTTCCGGGTCTGCTCCCGATTCGAGCAGCCTCTCTAGAAGAGTGTCTGATCTACCGGACATCAACGCCACTTTGGCGGCAAGCGCAAGAAGTCGCCGGTGTGATTCATCAGTCGTCTCCGGTAGTTTCTCAAGGTAGGCCGTAATGAGAGACTCGTGATCGGCGAGGATGGCTGCCGACAGGCCGATGTCTTTCGCCTCGGAGACGTTCCACGGGTTGACCCGCCCCTCTTCAAACAGCCTCACGGCCAAATCCGCCATGTCGTTCTGAATGAGAAGGCTTAGGGCGTATGTACCGTCCGAGCTGAGAACCTCCACGTCGAGGTCTGCCGTCCGCAGCATGCGTTCGACGGCATGACGATCCTTGACGCTGATGATGAAGTTGAGCGGCGTCGAGCCATCGGACAGACGCTCACTCCATGCAAAGCTGGGATGGGATATTAGTTCACGGCGAACGTGCGGCAGTGACGTAGCCAGCGCAACCGGCTCTTTCCCGTCAGCGGCCTTGATGGTCGGGTCGATAGTGGGCACTGACAGAAGAGCGCGAACGGTGCGCAAGGCTCGCTGGTGCGATGGGCGTGTCTCATACTTCTTATGCTCCGCGCCTGCAATCGCGAAGTGCAGAGCCGTCCAGCCCTCCTTGTCGGTGGCCTTTTGCACCTGTATGTTCGGGTCAATGTCCTCCACCAGCCGACGCACGACAGCATCATGGCGTTGCTTGGCTGCGATCATGAGGGCGGTTTCCCCGGCATCGTCCGGTGCGCTGATCAGATCGAAGAACTGCGGGTGGGTTAAAATCTCTTCTGCAACTTTTAAAGCCCCGTTATGTGCTGCATAGTGGAGGACTGTCCAGTTGTAGCCCGATCGGAATCTGATGTCGCAATACTTGAGAAAGAACTTGAAAGCCTCCAGTTGATCGCTCATTGCGGCGAAATCGAGCGGCGTTCGCTTTTGCTCATCCGTCTGCATCGGATCGATCCCATCTACTGTAGCAAGCAACGCTGCTGCCATATCCACCGCCCCGCGCCCCGCCGCGATATGCAACAAGTTCGTTCCCATCGGCGACTTAATGCTCTCGACAGTCCGGTAGGACGGCAACAATAACCGGAAAATATCAAAGTCATTTCGCCAGACGGCTCTGGAGATAGTTGACCATCCCTCATCATCAAAATTGACCGGATTCGCTCCTTTTTCGAGCAGGAAACGCGTCGCCGCGATAGAGCCCCAAGCGGCATGATCAATTGGAGTGGTGCCGCCGCCGGCTGGAAGCTCAAGGCAATCCGGCTCCTCGCCGATAAACCTCTCGATCAGATCGATCATGCCGTAAGTTGCGGCCAGATGGATATGGGAATAGGACTTGCGGAAGTGTTTAGAATCCTGCCGTTTTGGTGTCTCGCTTCGTCGAAATATCGCCTCACAATATTTCTTTAGTTTCCGGTCGGCGGCATGGAGGTCGGCCTGATCGCAATAGACCCACTCCTGAAGGTAATTGCGAAGCACGGCTGCCGCCATCTCAATTGATGCTTCATCTTTCGGCAACAGAGCTTCGCTCTCGCCCTTGGAGTGCCAGTAATTCGCATCCGCCCGGAACTTCGCCTCGTCAATCAGGTACTCCTTTTTTCGCTCCAGCCATTTCGCGGCCAGCGGCCATTGCCGGATCACGGCTTCGTGTACGAGCCTCCGCCGACCGTTCTCCCGTATGATCAGGCGGACATCCTCAAACGCTGAAAGTCGTTTGTCCAGATTGACGAAGAGCACGTCAGCCACCGTCTGAAGCGTAATCCTGTCCAGATCGAGCGCGACGAGTGGCTTAAGGAAAGGATTCAACTCATCAATCTGTTCGTCCTCGGGCTTATTGTTAGTGCCCCACGTTGCATTCGCGAGTTCTTCGATCTCGTTATCGAAACGCAGCTCGTCTTTCAGCTCCTCGTAAGAAATCTCAGCCCCTTTTTCTTCGAACTGCGCGTGCAGCCCGCCTTTAGAAGACGGGCGCGGAAGCGTGCTTCGCAAGCTCTGGACGGTGTCGAAGAGATTTGAGAGCTTGAGTGAGAGGAGCGGTAGTGTGGACGCGTAGCCCTGTGTGTTCTCGCTGTAACTCTTATAGGAGGTCAGGAGCGCATTCACGATTTGAGGCGCGAGCCGGTAACCGGCTCTCTCGAAAGGTCTGGTGATGATTGCTTCGAGAAAATCGTCGTCATGGCCGCCGAGACGCACCTCATGTGCCGCACGAAAGACGGCGGGCAATTCGATGCTCTCAAAGAGTTCCTGCCGCGAACTTTCAAGCGTGTAGACGAAGCCGAACCGACCTGTTTTCGCCGCTATCTCAACAAAAGATAAGAGCTGCTTCCAGGCAGCCGCATACGGCCGCCGGTTAATCGCGCCGAGGTCGTCCAATATCTCCTCGAACTGATCGATGCCGATCACGATGGAAGGCGCATCTTTCCCTTTGGCGGCGAGAGCATCATCCAAAACTTCGACGGCGAGCCGTGCCGCTTTTGAGCCTGCCCGGGTAACATTCTCAAGTGCGATTGCCGACAGTCCGAGGTCTGTGATCTCGCGAGCGATAATTGCCAACAGGCGAGCAGGCAAATGGTGGTCGGGGAGTCCGTTCTCGTCGTGAAAATCCGTGGGACGCGCCGCAACCACTCTGAACCGTCCCAATTCACCCGGGCGATTAAGCGCGGCAAGGATACCGGCACGCATGAATGAAGTTTTACCGCAGCCACTCTCCCCGCTAATCCGCGCGATCATCGGTTTGCCGTTAGGGTGAGCGGCGCGCGCCCGCAGTTCGGCCACCGCCTTACGACACGCCTCTTCTCGGCCAGGGAGAGCGTCTCCATCTAGAATGTCGTAGAAATCGAGGAAGCGATAGGGGTTGTCTTCGGCGAGACGGACGGGCACGATCTTGGTTTCGACAAAACGGCGAATCTCGCTTAATGCTTCCTGAATGGTCTGATGAACGGGCACATAGCGGCCTCGTTCGTTCAACGCATTCAGGAAGTTAGTAACGCCCCGGGTCTGGATGATGTAATCAGTGTCGAGCCAGTCGGTCAGGTCGTCTCCGTCCAGCTGCTCACTCATTTGCATCCGCCAGTTCCGACCGTTGAGACGGACGTTCGGGTCGTCGAACGTCACGGCACGATCCGCGAAATAAGCGATGTGGATGTTCCGACCCGCCCCTAAGGCGTCGAGCGCCTCGAAGACCGTCCCGGAAAGCGGGAATCCGCCCTCTCTAACATGTTCGAGTTGTTCTTCCTCTTTCACAGGCCACGGATGAACAACGCGGAAGCGTCGCTTCGGGTCACTCCATGTATCCCAATCAGGGATCGTGGAGGTGTCAAAATCCTGAAGCGGAAAACCTATACGCTCGCCAAATAGACAGATCACTCCCACGCACTTCGGGTCTGACGGGCGGCTCAGGTTCTCCTGCATGTTGAGACGTTGGTCGAAAGGATTCTCGGCGGTACAGGTTTCCCATTCGTAGGGTTTAATCTGGCGTTCCGTCACCAGCCGGTTCAGCAGACCGTCCAGCATTGCTTGGGCTTCGAGTCGGACATGACGCATATCGCTCGAAGAGGCGAGAAACAGACGCTCCCCCTGAAACCGGGGAAACGGCTCAACATTGGGAAAATTTAAATCAGTCATATTTGAGGAAACCTATCCGGCCAAGTCCCGCCAATGATGGTAGGTAGCGGCGTCATTACCAATCCCTTTAAGAGGGTTGGGATGATGAATTCCTGTGGTGGTCTCCGGGGTCGGTCAGGTGTGGCTGAACCCCGCTCTCAAGAATGAAGGTTGACTCCGGCGCGGTAAGGCTCTTGTCGGAGAGAACATGCCCTGCGGTACGCCACACAAGATAGGCTTGAGGAGCAACCTTGTCAATAGAAGTTTAGCGAAAGGCAACCTCAAGGAAGAACCGGCAAGCACCGCAGGAAAGGCGAAGCGGGCAGGTTTTAGTTTCGTTTGGATGGCTTGAACGCGCTGATGAAGCGAACGATTTAATCGGACAACTCTTTAGACGATTTATCAACTGATGAGGCGGGCACAATCATTGACATAAGTCGTGGCTTGTAATAAAAGGCTGTTGTTCCCCGGCAGTTATTTGCTTCCTTGAAACGACCTTGTATCTTCTTCACATGAGTCGCCGGTTCATCCCTGAATGCTCAAAAGTTTTATTCAGCCTCCGCGGTCAGGAATGTCAATAGTTCCCGCAGGGAAGGGATGCCGGAAGATGGTACAAACTCTGTGAACCGGATCATTGTGACTTAACTACCCGCACACAAATTTTGGAAGGATTGATATGGTTGACAAGAATGAAACATTAGCTCTCATGGTGGACGAATCCGTCGCCGGAACACCTGTCCTCAACGAGCGTCTGAAGTATTACTTAGATCGTCCCGTGAGGGAGTTGATCGCTCTCGATGCAAAGCCTATGTCCGCCGGACAGCAGGAACGACACCGGCTTTATTCGCTGGCTCTGATGGCGCTTGTGCATCACTACTGGAACGGCAACAAGAACGGGCGAGACGGTGAATACCCGTGGAACGAATCAGGCGAAGTCACGGACGGCAAATATCTCAATCGCGATTATCTGGGACATAACATTGGAGCCTTTGCTGTCGATGGAGATGGGCGTGTCATTGATTTCGACTTCAACCACAATAAAATCTTTAACAGTTCGGTCGAGCATGCCGAGGCGAGATTGATCCGTCGTGTTTATGGTCTGGCGCAAATTCAGGACAGTTGGAACACGAATGACTACACACCGCATTCACAGCCAGTAGGCGACTACAACGCGCTGGAGAATGTTACGGTCTACACTTCATTAGAGTCTTGCTCGCAGTGTGCCGGGATCATGGCGCTCGGGCGCGTCCGGGAGTTGGTCTATTTACAATCCGATCCCGACATGTATTTAATCGGCAACATTCTGCATAACCTCTCGTTGGATACCAAACTCCAAGCGCCGCTCCCAGTGGCGGCGAGCGAGGTTGGCCTGCCATATTTCAACCGGCTGAACAACGGATACCTCAACTTTAGAGAGCGAGTGGCCGAGAACCCGTTCTTCATTTCTAAAGAAGGGAAACTCGACCACTCGAATTCTGTCACCGCTTTTCTGTGCACTAAGACGGCCCGCGACATCTACGGGGAAGCGGCTCGCCTGTTCACTGACTACATAGAAGAAACACAGAAGCTTGAGCACCCGACATTTAAACCCGTCGACAGGGACGGGCAGCCAGTGAAGAGTGCCCTGACGAACCAGCAGTGCCTTGCCGAACTCAAGTGTTTTCTCTCATACGCGGTGATCAACGGAAGGCGCGGAACTCCTCACTGACCGGTGAGTTTCAAGCATTCTGCGAACATAGGGCTTAGTCAAATCCGCATGGTTAAGTCCTTAGCGGCTGGCCTTTATGTCGTAAGCCCAGAGCGTTCCCAGATCGCGAATGTAAAGCCTCCCGTTAGCGATCACGGGATAGGCAAACGCACCTTCGGGATAAGGCCCCACCTGTTTCTTCTTCGGCTGAGCGGGTGGAGTGAATCGCCCCTTTTCCCGATAGCCTTCAGGTGTCGCCTCCACCAACGCGATCTCTCCATTGATGCCATGAAGATACAAATGCCCATCGGCGTAGGCCACAGACGCCCAGCCGATAGTCTCGGCCTGCCATTTCACTTTCCCCGAAGTGAAGTCAGCCGCCACCAGCTTTTGCCCAACCTCTGTCCCGTAGAGAGTTTCACCAACCACCACCGCTCCGCCAATGCCGTTCGGGAGGCCGCGCACAAAGTAGACCTGCTCTGCGACGACTCCGCCGCCGTCCGACTTTAGACGGACGAGGCCGCCGCCGACGCCGAGCGCGCCGCCGTACACATACCCGTCACGCGCGACCGGCGTGAAATACTGCGCCGGGCCTTTGGCAACCTCCTTGTAACGCCAGAGGAACTGGCCGGTCTTCGCATCAACTCCGACGATGCCCTTGCTCAAAAGCTGCACGTATTGTTTTCTGCCGCCACCTTGCACGACAATCGCCGATGCATAACCCGCGGGGTCGCCGCCCGGAACCGCCGATTTCCAGATGACCGCGCCCGTCTTTTTGTTAAGCGCGGCCATCGTGGCCTGCGCGCCGCCCGGGGTTACAACGACCACGTCGCCATCAACCAGCGGAGACTCCGCATATGCCCATTCGCCCGGTTGCCCGCCGAACTCTTTACGAATGTTCTTCTGCCAACGAATCTTGCCGCTCTTGGTTTCGAGGCAGGTCAGGTCGCCGTCAGAGCCAAGCGCGTAGATGAAATTTCCATCCACGGTCGGAGTAGACCGCGCCTTCGCGTAAGGCGGATTCTGGTTCGGGTTGCCGACGTTCCCGACGCGTGTTGTCCAGATAGGTTTTCCATCCTGGGTTGAGAGAGCCTGAACAAACTCATTCTCCATGCCACGGTTGCTCATCAGGTAGATGCGCGTCCCGACCACCGCCGGGGTCGAATAGCCGTCGCCGATGTCGTTCACTTGCCAGAGCAGTTTCGGCCCCCCCGCCGGCCATTGTTTCAGGAGGCCGCTTTCCGACGATATTCCATTACGTCCCGCGCCTCGCCACTGAGGCCAGTCGGAAGCCGGACTACCCGCACTGGCAGAACTCTTCAGGACGGCAAAGAGGCACAAACAAAACGCTGCAATGAAAGTTAGTAACCGTGATTTCATCCTCTTCTCCTTTTGGCTTTTGTGATTGCTTCCGGCTACCAGCCGCCCTTCACCTGATACGGCCATTTTCACAAGATGTTCCGTCACACTGGGCGCGAGCCCTTACGATATTGCTCTGCCCGGGGCGAAACTTGCCGACTCATGCTGTGGTGGGTGGTGTTGCAAGAACAGCTTTGCAAAGAGGATGTCGAACTCTCGTCTTCAACCGCCGCGCACAACTAAACAGGCATTCAAGTATGATTGACGAAAGCCTCGCGGCTCGCGTTCGCGCGCAACGCGTTTCTATAATCAATCCGGCTTTTGAAAGCTCTCGACCAAGAGCATTGGCTCCCACCCGCCGGGAGTCCTGCCCGCGCCGACCCGGATCAGATATAGCTCCACCGCTTCGCCCTTCTTCAACTCTCGCTCGAACTGCGGCAGAGATTTCTTCCTGACGGCCAGCCAGTACTCCGCCCCGTTTTCGTTGAAGAGAATTTCCGTCTCGTAAGGCTCGGTATAACCTTCTGGAGCGCCTGCATAAAGCCGCGCCCACTGGCGAAGAACCTCTTTCTTAATGTGGGGGAGTGGCCTCGCCGAACCAGCGTAAGTGACTCTCACCCTCGAAGGAAGAATGTCGGCGTGCACAACCATCGTCTCTTTTTTATTCCCACGGCTCTCCGCGTCTGAACCCTTCGCGGCAACTTCCTTCAACGTTCGGGGCTTGTAATCATCCGGCGTGCGGGCTCTTTTAGGTTTAGACCCGAGAGAGCCTTGTGCGTATGCAAGGCTGCCGCCAATCAGGAGTGTCAAAAGCAGGACAACAAAAGAGGATTTACGTTTCACAGGTTCTCCTTCCACCGCATTCGATAGGATGCCTGAACGCCCTGCGTCAACCGCCGCGCATGGAGTTTATGAATGGCGCGCATGTTCGTCTAACAGGAATGCGTCCGGCACTGCTGCCCGCCTGAGATCATACTGAACGAAAGTTCGGTATATATCTCTTCTGAGGTCTGCACCGGAACTGTATATTCGCACACAACTTCATTTGTTCTCTGCATGAGCCGAAGCGGGAAGATCGCTCCGGTTGCGTACTTCCGGCGCGGCCTTCCCGCTTTGGATGTTGGCTTATAGCGTTGTGTTCCTGCAACGACCGGACAGGAACGCGTCAGAAGCGATTCAGGGCGTCTATTCCGAAGTCAGAGACGCTGTTCCGCTGGTGGTTCCGCAATCGCGTGGGCAGGATGTGGCGCTCTCACACGAACGGGCGCACACCCCGTCGCCGCATCGTGCGCAGGCGGCACTCTCTCGTCCCGTGTAGCTTGCCAAGATGGTGACCGCAAAAATCACCAGAAGGATCAATAACGCTCGAAGCTTGTTCATTTCCACCTCCTCATTTGAACCGCGTTTGAAGTCTGGATGCGAGTTGTAATTGCGACGGTAGTGAAGCTTGTAAGTAAGCTTCGCATGCTTACAGCCCGGCTAATTGCTCTTAGTCACAATTACAATTTGCACCCGCGTAACTCACACCAGTTTGCCAAAGAGACTGCTCCCTGTTTTGCCAAAGAGACTGCTCCCTGTAATGACAATCATCCTCACCGCCCGCTTGGGTCTATTGCCCATAGCTGGTCGCCGGAGAGGCGACGCTATGAGACAACTTCGGTCTGTATTTTTTCTGTTAAGACTTTTGAACGTGAGACACGCGACACCTGCACGGGGGAAGGCGCAGGCTATTCCAAGTCTGGATGGAAGTCAAGATTATTTCATGCGCGCTTTGTGCCGGAGTAGAAGCTTATCCACATCCCTTTGACTACCTCGCCGCGCGCTGGTTTCTTGCCGTGTTCTACCTCATGTGGCGGGCATTGCTTCCCATGTGTGACGTCCGCTCGGCGGCTCGGTACTTCAAGAAATTTCACGCAGCCGGGCGAATCCTCGAAGGCTCTGATTACGGCATGATGTTTGCCAAGCATTATTGGGGAAATTCTTGACAGCGCAAATCTAAGCTGTCGAAGCAAAATATCCAGTCAAAATGCCCTAGCGTAAGCAACACCCACAGTCAATCTGCGGGGCGCGCTGACATTTTCTGTCACAAACTTCCGCTCCCTCCGCCGTGCACCGGGATGATTCTCCAACTCCACTAAAACCCTTTTTAGGAAACGCTCTTGATTGATTTCAAAAACAACAGGCTAATTCTGGTTGCCACAACTGCGCTGTGGCTATCGCTGGTCGGCACAGGGATCAGCTTCCTTTGGAACTACGGAAGCACGCCGGGTTTGGCCGCCACCGCTCCCGTCCGTTGGCCTGCCGGGAGTCGTATCGAGCGCGCCCCCGATCTTGCGACGCTGGTCATGTTGGTTCATCCGCATTGCCCCTGCACGCGAGCGAGCATCGGCGAGCTTTCCCGGCTTATGACTCAAGCTCAGGGTCGGGTGAAAGCTTACGTGCTCTTCGTCAAGCCTCCGAACTTCTCAGACGAATGGGTGCAGACTGATCTGCTGGCAAGCGCGGCGGCTATACCCGGCGTGCGCGTCGTGCGTGATGATGAAGGCGTCGAGGCCGCTCGTTTCCACGCGGCAACCTCCGGCCAGACCATGCTCTATGACGCGGAAGGGAAATTGCTCTTTAGCGGCGGCATTACAAGCGCGCGCGGGCATGCGGGCGACAATGCAGGCCGGGCGGCCATCGTCTCGCTGCTGACCACGGATGATGTTGCGCAGAAGGAGACGGCGGTTTTTGGTTGCCCGCTCTTTGCCCAAACTGAATGCCTGACGGGAAAGGAGGATGTCCATGAAAAGGATAACCACTAAATGGTACGCCGATGAAGCCTTTCAACAGCGTGTGAAAGAACTGTATACGGAACACCATCAGGCCATCTTCAAGCGCACTGACCGGATGTTCGCTTTCCTGATGGGAGTTCAGTGGTTGGCCGGAATCGTGGCTGCCCTGTGGCTTTCGCCGCAGACGTGGGTCGGGCCGGACAGCCGGACTCACATCCATGTATGGGCTGCCGTGTTTCTGGGTGCGGCCTTGAGCATCTTTCCCATCACACTGGCTCTCACGCGCCCGGGCAAGACCTCCACCCGCTACATCATTGCGATTGCGCAAATGCTGATGTCGTCTCTTCTGATTCATCTCACCGGAGGACGCATCGAGACGCATTTTCACGTCTTCGGCTCACTGGCTTTTCTCTCTTTCTACAGGGACTGGCGGGTGCTTATCCCCGCCACCGTCGTGGTGGCCGCAGATCATTTCCTGCGCGGAATGTTCTGGCCTGAATCTGTGTATGGCGTGCTCACGGTCAGCAGTTGGCGATGGCTCGAACATGCCGGTTGGGTTCTCTTCGAAGACACGTTTCTCGTGATCGCCATTTTGCGCGGCATGAGCGAGATGTGCGACATCGCCGAACGGACGGCTGAGAGCGAGAAGTTGAATAAGAGTCTGGAACAGCGCGTGGTTGAACGCACCGTCCAACTCGCGGACACCAACCGGGAACTCGAAAGAGAGGTTACGAAACACAAGCTGACGGAGGAGGCATTACGCGACTCGGAGAAACGGTATCGCCTGCTGTTTGAAAGCAACCCGTTCCCAATGTGGGTGTATGACCTCGACACGCACACGTTTTTGGCCGTCAACGAGGCCGCCATCCTCCACTACGGGTATTCGCGCGAAGAGTTTCTGGGCATGACCATCGAGGACATACATGCCGCTGAGGATGTCGCCATGCCCCCCGCGACGGAGGATGCTTCGAATGTGTCCCACGTAAATACTCAAGCCGTCAGGTCTAGACACCGGAAGAAAGACGGGACGATTATTGATGTGGAAATCACCTCGCATCAATTGGTCTTCGACGAGAGAGCCGCGGAGGTTGTGCTAGCGAGCGACATCACGGAGCGCAAACGCGCCGAAGAGACGCTCCATGCGACCGGAGAACAACTGCGGCAGGCGCAGAAGATGGAAGCCGTCGGCAAGCTGGCGGGCGGAGTGGCTCACGATTTCAACAATCTCTTAACGGCGATCTCCGGCCACAGCGAACTCTCTCTGCGACGGCTTGGAACGGACGACCCACTTCGCCGCAATCTGGAAGGCATTAAGAGCGCGAGCGAACGCGCCGCGTCGCTGACGCGCCAGCTTCTCGCCTTCAGCCGCAAACAAGTGCTGCAACCGAAGGTGCTCGATCTCAATGATGTCGTGGTCGAAACCAACAAGCTCCTGCGCAGGTTGATCGGGGAAGACATTGATCTCCTGACCGTGCTCGAACCTTCTCTCGGGAAGATCAAAGCCGACCCGGGACAGATCGGGCAAGTGCTGATGAACCTTTCAGTCAACGCACGCGATGCCATGCCCCGGTGCGG
>DASPJG010000453.1:0-7198 GCA_035628755.1 Pyrinomonadaceae bacterium | reverse complement strand
GGGGGCGTCTGAAAAGAGGTGTGTGAGCGTGGCTTGCATGCCGGGCGCGTCCGGTCGAGTGAAGAATCCACGACGGTCGGTTCGTCCTGCGTCAGCGACGCGTGTTGCCGCAGCCGTGTCTCAGAGAGTGTGGAAGGGGCTGCGTGTTGCACGCCGAACATCTGCGTCCCGTCGTCGAGCACCGTGGCCTCGTGGCGCGATTGCTGGCCGTGCGTGTGAGCGGACGCTATCCGGGGCGCGGTGCGCGCGAGCGCGTTCGTCGCCTGTCGCAACGCGGCGCGCATGTCGGCTGCCGTCGCTGGGCGCAGGGCGGCCTTCAAGGCCATCGCGCGGTGGAGAATCTTACTGACCGACTCGGGCACTTGTGCATGTGCGAGGTGGGCGGGGCGAAGCGGGTCGGGTTGATTATTGATGACCGCGCCCGCGCGCGTCAGCCCGTCAACAGGCACAATGCCGGTCAGCAGGTGATAGAGGGTCGCGCCGAGCGAGTAGAGGTCGCTGCGCGTGTCCGTGCCTGTTCCCTGAATCTGTTCGAGCGGGGCATAGCTGCGTGAGTAGCCGAAGACGCTGGCCGTCGCTCCGGCGTGCGTCTCTGTCGTCGCGCCCTTCGCCAGCCCGAAGTCGAGCAGCACGATCTGGCCGCGCGGCGTGAGTTTCATGTTCTGCGGCTTGATGTCGCGGTGAACGATGGGCGGTTCGTGCGTGTGCAGGTAGTCGAGCGCGTCGAGCAACTCGTCAGCCCAGCGCAGCACTTCAGCGAGCGGAAACGCGCCGCGCTGTTGCAACACCTCGGCCAGATCGACGCCCTCGATGAACTCCATGACCAGAAACTGCCCCTCGCCCTCGACGAAGTGATCGCTGACTCTGGGCAGCGCGACGTGGCGCAGGTGGTTCAACAAGTGCGCCTCGCGCTCGAACGCCTTGCGGAGCGTGGGGTCGTCGAAGAAGGTCTGCTTGATGGCAACCGTGCTGTGAAAACGTTCGTCCGTGGCGACGTAAACAGCGCCCATGCCGCCCTGTCCGATCTGTTTCAAGACGCAATAACGGTTCTGTAGCAATGCACCGGGTTCAATCATAGTGTTGTTAGTTGGGACTCCTTCAAGCCGGGCGGGGTGGGCGAAGCGGCGGAATTGACGCGATAAATTAATTGCGGCGGGCGGGCGAAGAACCGTGAGGCTTGCCCTCGCAATTTAGAATACGCGATTGAGCTTAACTAGATCAATACATATCTTGCCCCGGCGCATGCGGCAAAGGCGCGGCGGGAACATCAGGACGCTTCCTTCTTTTGCAACAGCACTTGAAAGCCACCGCTCATCCCGCCGGGGAGAATCATCTCTCGCGCGCCGAGCCTGAGTTGTACGCGCTCGGCTTCGCCGTCGAGTGACGCCGTGAGACGCTCAAGTTGATCGAGCAATCCGGCGCGCAACAAAAACTCGTCTTGCCGCTCAAGCGAAATTGTTTCCAGCCCCGCCGCTGCGCCCGCCTGCCTGATTTGCGTCCAGTTGATCGTCGTCGTCAGATCGCACTCGCCGGGACGCGCAAGCACGTCACCGACGAATTGATGCGCACGGAAGCCGCGTAGCGTCCCGTCGCGGCGCGGCGACGACCGGTACAATTCTTCGGCCTCAGCCCCGTAATCAACCGTCACGACGTAGCCGCGTTGCAGGACAGCGGCGGCACGCTCGATCCACTCCCCGGCGGCCAGATTAACTTCCGCAACGTGCCCTTCCGCGAGCGCGACGCCCAGACGTGCGAAGTGTTCCGCGAGACGCGGGGTGGTCGGCTCTTGTTCGCTCCAACAGAAATCGCCCGCTTCGTCCAGAGCCACGCACATCTCGCGCAATCTGCCGTTGCACACACGCACGCGATGGACGGGAAAGGCATCGAGCAACTCGTTGCTGAAAACCACCCCGGCCTCGAAGGAGAGGCCGCGCAGGTCGCTGTGACAAAACTCCACGCGGCCTGTAAACGCAGAGAGATTTTCGCGGGCGCGGAGGCGCGAATCGTCGCTCGTCTCGTCAATGTAATAACGGGTCGCTTGAAAGACGCGCGGGTGTTCGCGTTCCAGAGTTCCGAGCGCGACGCGCGCGAAATCTCCCGCGCCCGCGCCCGCTTCGAGAATCGTCCAGCGGGGCGGCGCGCCGAGTTCGTCGTAAAGCGAGGCGAAGTAGCGCGCGAAGGTGGCGGCGAAGAGTGGGCTGCGTTCGGGGCTGGTGCGATAGTCGCCTCCGCCACGACCCCAGCGCGGGCGGTCGGGGCGGCGATAATAGCCCTCGCGCTCGTCATAGAGGGCGGCGGCCATCCAATCGCGGAAGGAGATCGCGCCCTCGCGCCTGATCTGCGCGCGGAGACGTGCATCGAGAGTCGTCCGTTCCGGCGAGTTCATTGCTCGGCAGGGTCGGATTGTTTGTCGAGAAGGCGCGTGGTGTGATCCGTGACGCTCGGCGGGTGCATGATCTCTGCGGTGTGCACCTGCGGCTGGCGGTAATCATTGACGGGCAAACCCTGCGCGGGAGGCAGAGTCTCCTGCGGGGCGTGCAGGCGCGATGCAATCGGCGGCGTGTAGAGTTGTGGCGGTAGCGATGGCGCGTTTTTGGGGGCGCGCGGCGCGGCCTCTTCAAAAAACACCGCGTAGATGAGCCGCAGGATCGCGCCCATTATCACGAGCAGGCTGAGCGCCATAAACTCTTGGGGGAATCCTATTGCTTCGTGCAGGATACCGAAGAAAGGAATAAGGAAAATGCCGACGAGGAGAAGCGCGGCGCCCTGCTTCACGCCCTTACGGCGCGGCGAGATCGGCTTTGCGCCGACGCCTTCGTGGCCGAACGTGCGACCGGGAAGGACGCCGCCCGTCGCCAGTAAATCCCCTACGACGACGAGCGGAAAGCCGCAGCGCGAACAGAAGCGCACGTCCGCGCTCACTTGCGACTGGCCGCATTTCGGGCAATACATGGGGAAACACCTTTCTCTCGGTTTAATGGACAGGCGACGCGCCGTTTAACCACATGCGCGCTTAACTTACGTTCGCCGCGCCGCCAAAGTTCGGCGCGTTCGCTCCGCTTCAGTGCGACGGCAGGCGTTCGTCTGAGAATAGCCGGAAGGTTGCGAACGCGCGCCCCTGATGATGCGCGGCGCGCGCGAGCGTCTCGCACAGGAGCGCGAACAACGTCTGCATCTCGCCCGGCGGCACGGCGATCTCTTTCAACAGGTCGGCGTCCGTTTCGACGAGCGCGAGGCCGCGCCTGCGCGTTGCTTCGACCTCGGCCAGATATTCCGCGACGAGCGCGGGCGTCGCCAGCGTTTCCGGCAACGTCCACTCGAACGGGTCGTCCCACAAATTCGCGGTGACGCCGCCGAACGCCTGCTCGACACACGCCGCGCTGCGCAGTATGTGTTCGCCGCACGAATAGACGGGCGGCGCGCCCGCCCCCGGCGCGCGCGGCTGCCAGTAGAGTTTCGCCGCGGGCACGACGCCGACGAGCGCGCTCGAACGCGTGTGCAGCGCGGCGAATTGCGCGTCGAGAGTGGAGAGCAACAGGTTCATCGATCCATTCATCATTGATTCGATGGATCAATGAGCCAGTGAATCAATGAGTAATTCCCTATCTGGTGCGCCGGTCGGACTCTTCGATCACCGTGCCGAAGTTGCGGCCACCGAAACTGAAACCCTGATAGACGCGTCCCTTCGCGCCGACCTGCGCGCCCTTGCGCGGCGTGCCGCCGCGTTTCGAGACGACCCAGATTTCGCCCGTCCCGTCGTCAACCTTGTATGCGCCGCCGACGAAAGGCACGCCATAGCTGTCCTCGACCGTCCCCGCAATGCCGACCTCTTTGTCGCGATACCGATCCGGGTTGTCGAGAATCTTACCGATGTTCGTCTTGTTCGGACACGCGGTGAACAGGAAAACGCAGAGGAGTGTTAAAGCGAGAATAGAAATTTTTCGGCGTGAGCGCATGGCTTCTCCTTCTTATTTTGAAATACGGGAGAGGCGTTGAAAACCGCGAATCGTAAATCGCAGATCGTGAATAGAAGAAACCGGGGTTTTATCTATTCACGATCTGCGATTCACGGTTCTTAGTTGCCGTACCAGCCGATGGGTTTGCCCGAGAGATCAACCCAGACGCTCTTGACGTGCGTGTAAAGTTCGAGAGCGTGCCTGCCCATCTCGCGACCGTAGCCGGATTGCTTGTAGCCGCCGAAGGGCGAGGCGGCGTTCATCATGTTGAAGGTGTTGATCCAGACCGTGCCCGCCTTGATCTCTTTGGCGAAGCGGTGAGCGCGGGTGATGTCCTTCGTCCAGATTCCGGCGGAGAGGCCGTAGATGGTGTCGTTGGCCTGCCTGATCAAATCTTTCTCGTCCTTGAAGCTGATGGCGGAGGCAACGGGGCCGAAGATTTCTTCCTGCGCGACGCGCATCGAGTTCTGGACTTCGCTGAAGACGGTCGGCTGGAAGAAGTAACCGTTCTTGAAGTTGCCTTCGAGTTCCGGCGACCCGCCGCCCGTGAAGACGGTCGCGCCTTCGCCGCGCGCGATGTCAACGTAGCTCCTGATGCGCGTCAGTTGTTCCTCTGAAACTTGCGGCCCCATCTGCGTCGTCATGTCCATCGGGTCGCCGACCTTGACACGCTCGGCTCGCTCTTTGAAGCGTTCGAGGAATTCGTCCTTCACGCGCTCGTCAAGGAAGAGGCGCGAACCGGCGCAGCAAACCTGACCCTGATTGAAGAAGATGCCCATCATCGCCCCGTTGACGGCCTGTTCGATGTCGGCGTCGGCGAAGACGATGTTCGGGGCTTTGCCGCCGAGTTCGAGCGAGACTTTGGTGAGATTATCGGCGGCGGTGCGCGCGATGATCTTGCCGACTTCGGTCGAGCCGGTAAAAGCGATCTTGTCTATGCCGGGATGCGACGCGAGCGCCGCGCCCGCCGTCTCGCCATAGCCGGGCACGATGTTGACCACGCCTTCGGGGAATCCCGCTTCCTGAAACAGCTTCCCGAGTTCCATCGCCGTGACCGGGGTTTGTTCGGCGGGCTTCAAGACGACGGTGTTACCGGCGGCGAGCGCGGGCGCGAGTTTCCATGCGGCCATCAGGAGCGGGAAGTTCCACGGGATGATTTGGCCGCAGACGCCGAGCGGCTCACGCAGAGTGTAGTTGAACATCTGGCCGGGGACGGGGATGGTCTCGCCCTCGATCTTCGTCGCCCAACCGGCGAAGTATTCAAAATTCTCCACCACGCCCGGCAGGTCGATGTACATGGACTCTTTGATCGGTTTGCCGTTGTCGGCGGTCTCCAGCGCGGCGAGTTCCTGCGACTTCGACTCGATCAATTGCGAGAGTTTGTAGAGCAGACGCCCGCGGTCGCGCGCGCTCATGCGCGACCATTTGCCCTCAAAGGCGCGGCGCGCGGCGGCGACGGCCTTATCCACGTCGGCCTTGTCGGCCTCGGCAACTTCGGCCAGCGTCTCGCCCGTCGAGGGATTCGGCGTGGCGAAGGTTTTGCCTGACTCGGCGTCAACCCACTGGCCGCCAATGAACAATTGATACTTGCGAGGCGATTCGGATGCAGCTTGAGATGACGACATGGGAAACTCCTTAGTTCAGATTCGTTAAAAAGTTTTGGAGAGTCTTGCTAAAAATTTCATGCGCGGCTATTACTTTATCACCTACTCAGGGCGAAGTCTAAACGACCCGTCCCGCCCGCGCTTCGACCGCGCGATGGCGACGCTTGCCCGCCGTAAAAGCAAAAAGGGCGGCCTTCCTTGCCCAGGGAGGCCGCCCTTCTCACGGCTCCGGCGGCACGCTGCCCGCGCGGAGCTATCCGTTATTCCACGCCCGTTTTAACTGCAACCGATAGCGGCGCGGATCGAGTTCGCTTCGTTAATCAACTGCGTGGCCTGCGCGGCGGTCAGCTTCTTGCCCGACTGCGCGCGGGTCTGGTTGGTGAAGTCCGCGAGTTTGGCGCAGGCGGCGGACGTGTTGCCCGCGTTGAGCGCGGCGAGCGCGTCGCGCAGTTTGACGGTCAAGCTGTTCTCCGTGCCGTGGTGGAGGTTGAAGCTGCGCACGAGCGCGTCGAGGTCGCTGATGCGCTCGGCGGGAGTTTTGACCGGCGGCGGGGGCGGCTGAACCTGCACGCGCTGCCAGTCGGGGTTTTCACCGGGAGCGTTCAGCTTCGTGACGTTCGTGCCGTCGGCCTGCATCACGTAGATGCTTTCCTCGCGGTCGACGACGCTGCCGTTCTCGTCCCTGATGATGATCACGCGGCGGAAGGCGATGAGTGTGCCGTCGGGCGAATAAGCAGGCGTGACGTTCGAGTCGCCGGCGGAAGTCAGGACGGAGATTGCGCCGCCGCCCGCGTTAACGGCGGAGATGGTTTCGCCCGTGTCGAAAGCGATGCGCGAGCCATCGGGCGAATAAGCAGGGTTGCCCTTGAACTCGTTGGTGAAAGTGACGCGCGTGACCGCGCCGTCGAGACTCGCGGTATAGATGTCGTATCCCGATTCCGACTCGCCGACGAAGGCGATGCGCGTGCCGTCCGGCGACCATGCCGGGCTGCTCTCGGACTTGACGCTCGCGTCGCTGATGGGCAGGCGTTGCAGACCCGTGCCGTCCGGGTTGATCAGGTAGATGTGGCTGCCGTCGTTCTCCCTGAAACCGGCGAAGGCGATCTTCGAGCCGTCGGGCGACCACGCGGGGCTGCCATCTGCATTTTCGTTCGTGAGCGATTGGACGTTGCTGCCGTCGGCGTTCATCACGCAGATGTTGAGCGGCTCGGAACCGCAGGTGAATGCGAACTTCGAGCCATCGGGCGACGACGAAGGATCAATCGCCAGTATGAACGGTTGGCCAACGAGCGTCTGGCTGCTGCCGTCGGCGTTCATCGTGTAGATGCTGCCGCCGCGGTTGAAGGCGATTTTGCTCGCCGGTTGATCCGCCACCACAGCGGCGGCATCGGCTGAAAAGGTTGGCAGGCTGGCGAAACTGATGGCGCACAACAGCGCCAGAGCGATGTATGACAGACGCGAGACGCGTACTGTTCGACCTGTATTCATGATTCTCATCTTCTCCTGTTCGATAACATTAAAATTTATCAATGCCGCTTCGGCGTTATGTGTGAGGTTGACCAGAGCGCATCTGTTGTTCGCAGCGGCTTGCCTCACGTCTAATAACGCGAAGGAGAAACAGGAAAGGGATCACGAGCA
>DASPJG010000452.1:0-2004 GCA_035628755.1 Pyrinomonadaceae bacterium | reverse complement strand
CGAGCCGGACGAGGCGAGCCAGCGCATCAACTTCGTCAGCGACTACGTCGAGACGATGCTCGGCTACACGGTCGAAGAATGGCTCGCCACGCCCAACTTCTGGCTCTCCATCGTCCACCCTGAAGACCGCGAGCGCGCGGCGCGCACCGCGCTGGCGACCTTCGAGAGCGGCAGGGTCGGCACGAACCAGTTTCGCTGGATGGCGAAAGACGGTCGCGCCCTGTGGGTCGAAGCGCACTCGGTCGCCACTATGGACGAGGCCGGGCAGGCCGTCGGGATGCGCGGCGTGACGATGGACATCACGGAGCGCAAGGAGGCGGGCGAGGCTCTGCGGCGGAGCGAGGAACGTTACCGCGCCTTCGTCGAACAGAGCAGCGAGCCGATCTGGCGTCTGGAAATGGAGCCGCCCCTCTACGTGAACCGGCCAGAGGACGAACAGATCGAAGAGTTTTACGCGTCGGGCTATCTGGCCGAGTGCAACGACGTGATGGCGCGCATGTACGGCTACTCGCACGCGTCCGAACTTGTCGGCAAGCGGCTGGGAGAATTCCTGCCACGCACGGAGGCGAACCTCGAATACTTGCGCGCCGCCGTCCGCTCCAACTACCGCCTGACCGACTGCGAATCGCAGGAACTTGACCGCGAGGGGCGGACGAAATATTTCCTCAACAACCTCGTCGGCATCATCGAGGGCGGCGCGCTCAGGCGCGTGTGGGGCACGCAACGCGACATCACCGAGCGCAAGCGCGCCGAAGAAGCCGAACGCTTCCTCGGCGACGCGACGACGATGCTCTCCTCCTCGCTCGACTACGAGTTGACGCTGGAGAGCGTGGCGCGTCTCGCCGTGCCTTACGTGGCCGACTTTTGCCTCGTCCACATGTTGGACGACGACGGTTCGATCCGGCGCATGGTCGTGGCGCACCAAGACCCCGCGCGCGAAGCGGCGTGGCGCGACATGCAACGCCGCTTCCCGCTCGACCTGAACACGCCGCACACGGTCGCCAAAGTCCTGCGCACGGGTCAGCCCGAAATTTATTCCGCCGTCTCCGACGAACTGCTCAAGGCCGTCATCCGCGACCCCGAAGAGATCAGGATGCTCAAGGAGTTTGACATCAAGTCAACGATGATCATGCCGCTCGCGGCGCGCGGACGCACCATCGGCGCGCTCACTTTTATCAGTTCCGAATCCGCGCGCTCCTACGGCGAAGACGATTTCGCGCTCGCCAGAGAACTCGCCCGCCGCGCCGCCCTCGCCATTGACAACGCGCGCCTCTACCGCCGCGCGCAGGAAGCCAATCGCGCCAAAGACGAGTTTCTCGCCACGCTCTCACACGAACTGCGCACGCCGCTCACGCCCATCATCGGCTGGGTTCACATGATGTCGGGCGGCCAACTCGACGAAGGCGACATCACGCACGGCCTCAGCGTCATCGGCAAAAACTCGCAATCGCTCTCGCACCTCATCAACGACCTGCTCGACATGTCGGCGATTCTCAGCGGCAAGATGCGCATTGACGCTTCGCCCGTGCCGCTCGGCGCGGTGGTCAGAGAGGCCATCGAAACCGTGCGCCCGCGCGCCGCCAAGCAGAACATACGCATCGAACTCGCGCCCGACGGCGGCGCGGAAGACGCCATCGTTTCCGGCGACCGCACGCGGCTCGTGCAGGTTTTCTGGAATCTCCTGACGAACGCGGTCAAGTTTTCGCCGGATGAGAGCCGCGTGCGGGTGGCCTGCGAAATCGCGGAAGGTCATGTGCGCATCCACGTCGAAGACGAGGGAGCGGGGATCACGACGGAGTTTCTGCCTTACGTCTTCGACCGTTTCCGGCAACAGGACATGTCCACGACGAAGGCGCACGGCGGGCTGGGGATCGGGCTTGCACTCGTCAAGAGTTTCGTTGAGGCGCACGGCGGAACGGTTGCCGCCACGAGCGCGGGCGAGGGGCGCGGCAGCCGCTTCACGGTCAGTCTGCCGCTCGTGCGACAGGAGCAACCCGCCGCACC
>DASPJG010000451.1:0-5952 GCA_035628755.1 Pyrinomonadaceae bacterium | reverse complement strand
GGCAGGAGGGCTTTTACTTACCGGCGCACACTGGTCTGTCGTGAAGTCGAAGACGCGGTGGCGGCGCTGGAAAGTTTAGCTCCGCAGCGCGTGTTTGATTCTCGTCAGGAGCCGGTGGAGCGGCCTCTCGCCTTCATGTTCCCCGGAGGCGGCGCACAGTATTTTCAGATGGGGCTAGGGCTTTACCGGGAGGAGCGCGTCTTTCGTGAGCAGTTTGATTCATGCGCCGAAATTCTTTTGCCGGAGTTGGGTCGGGATATACGAAAAGTTCTCTATCCGGATGCCGCGCAAATCGAGGCGGCGCGGGCGCAGTTTGCCGAACCGCCCTGCATCATGGCGACAGTCTTCGTCGTCGAATATGCGCTCGCCAGACTGTTGATGTCGTGGGGATTGCAGCCAGAGGCGATGATCGGGCACAGCTTCGGCGAGTATGTCGCGGCGTGTCTCTCCGGGGTCTTCACCTTGCGGGATGCCTTGAGGTTGATCGCCCTCAGGGGACAACTCTTCGACAAGATGGATGAGGGAGCGATGCTCAGCGTTCCTCTACCGGGCGACGAAGTAAGCGACATGTTCGGCGAACATCTTTCCATCGCGGCCGTGAATGGGCCGTCCCGCTGCGTAGTGTCGGGCAGACCCGAAGCGGTGGCCGCTCTGGAAGCGAAGCTGGCCGGGATGAAAGTCTCTTGCAGCCGGATGCAGGCGAACCGTGCAGGGCACTCGGAGATGGTCGAGCCTATTCTCAAGCCGTTCTCCGGCTATCTGTCCACGCTCCGGTTACAGTCGCCGAATATTCCGTTCATTTCCAACGTCACCGGGACGTGGATTACAGCCTCCGAAGCGACCAGCGTGGATTACTGGGTTAGACATCTGCGCCAGACCGTGCAGTTCGGGCAGGGCATACGGGAGTTGGTGAAAGAGCCTGCGCGCATTCTGTTTGAAGTCGGGCCAGGACAAACGCTGAGCTCGCTGGCTCGTCGGCAACTCGCAGATAAAAGAACTCAGTTGACGCTCCCCTCTCTGCGCGACCAAGCAGCCGAAATCTCTGACGTGGAATTCCTGCTCTCCGCCCTCGGCAAACTGTGGCTCGCAGGTGTGCGCCCCGATTGGGCGGGATTTCATCAAACAGAGAAACGACAACGCCTCTCGTTGCCAACTTATCATTTTGAAAGACAGCGTTACTGGAAAGAGCCGAAACGACAGGCGGCACAAACCGCCGCCCGCAGCTCCTCGCCATCCGCCGGAGATGAAACCACCAATCTTCATGTTCCGGTCTGGAAGCGTTCTCTCGCATCCCCGGCCACTCCCCGGACGCGCTTCGAGCCCCCCCGGCAAAAGTATCTGATCTTTACTGACGAATGCGGTCTGGGCGAAAGGCTGGCCGGTAGGCTTAAGGAAGAAAACCACTCTGTTATTTCCGTCAGACCCGGCGACGGGTTTCGGCGATTGAGCGACGATCTCTACACTCTTAATCCGCGAACCGCCGCCGATTATCCGAAGCTGTTCGACGACCTTCGCGCAGAGGGAAGCCTGCCTTCACAAATTCTTCATCTATGGAGCGTCGATCGAAGTGTCGCCGATTCGTCGAGGGGCGATGCCTGCGAGTTCTTCGAGGAAACTCAGCGCGCTTCGTCCGATAGCTTATGGCAGATCGCGCAGGCAATCGGCGGGCATCACGACACGGATGCGATTCAACTGTTGGTTATTTCAACCGGCGTGCAGGCGGTGACGGGCGAAGAACAGTTGAAGCCCGCCAAAGCGACTCTGCTCGGAGCCTGCACGTCCATCCCGCTCAAATTCTCAAATATCAACTGCCGGAGTGTGGATATTTCGCTGCCCCGCGAGTTTGGGGAGGCAGGAGAAAGCAGGCTCGTCGGCCAGCTTATCAATGAGATTAACTGCGAATGCCGCGATACGTTCGTTGGCTATCGCGGAGCTTACCGCTGGTTGCAGGAGTATGAAGAATTGCGCGCGGATGTGCTCTCGTCGGAAAAGCCGGAGTTGCGTGCGGGCGGAGTCTACCTCGCGGCGAACGGGGTAGAGGAGTCGAGCCTCTGGCTCGTCGAACATGCGGCAAAGATTGTCGGCGGCAAGTGGGTTTTCGTCATCCCGCCGGACGTTGAACTGCCGCACGGCTTCGCCCGTCTCAACGATTACGGCCGCGACGCCAATGTGTCACGCGAGTTTCCCACAGCAGCAGCACGGACGAAAGCGGCGGCACGAATAGACCTGAAAATCGACGGAGAGATCGAACACATAGCGCGCCTTGAAGAAGCCTTTGACCGCGACGCCAATGTAAAGACGGTGGAAAGCTACACAGGGCTGACTGAGGGATTGAATCGTCTCTGTCTCTCTTACCTGTGTGAATTTCTCGTGCGTCAATATCCGGCGATAGGCAGAGGCCGCACGATGAGCCGCGCGGAACTGGAAAGCAGTGTGGGCGTCACGCCGGAGTTCAAACATCTCTGGGACGTGTGTGTGAACGTGTTGTCCCATGACGGAGTGATCAGGGCTGACGAAAGAAGCGTGGAATTTCTCAAAGACCCGCAGGAGATGGCAGACCCGGAGCAGTTGCGCGAAGCATTAGACCAAACGTATCCAGACTTCAGCGCGTCTTTCTGGCTCGTACAACACTGCATCCGTAGCTACGGCAAAATCTTCAGCGGGGAAATCACCGCCAACAATGTGCTGTACCCGGACGGCAGCTACGAGATGCTGAACAATCTGGCGCGGCAATCTGTCGAAACGACGAAGAGTCGAGTTTATCGAAGCCTGCTGGCGGCGGTGGTCACGCACATTGCGCAGAAGTCCGACCGGACACTCAGAATACTCGAAGTCGGCGCAGGGACGGGAATTTTGACGTGGGACGTGGTCGCCGCGCTCAAGCAACTGAACGTCGAATATTATTTTACGGATATCGGCAAAGCCTTCGTCGTTCGCGCTCAAAGAGAGGCGACCGAAAAGGGGCTGGCAGGGATGCGTTTCGGGACGCTTGATATTTCAAGAGAGCCTTCCGCACAAGGATTTGAAAAATACGGCTTCGATATGATCCTCGGATTCGATGTAGTTCAGGCCACACGGAATATCGAACAAACTCTCACCCACCTGAAAGACCTGCTGGCTCCGCATGGAGTTTTGTTTCTGCTGCAAACGCTCAGAGTCTATCGCTGGCAACATCTGACGTTCGGCTTGTCGCCGGGTTGGTGGAACTACCGGAACGACCCGCTCAGGGGCGCATCGCCCGTCTTATCTCTGAACGAATGGGAAGCTGTCCTCAAGGGACAAGGCTTCGAGAGTGTCAGCAGTTACCCGCTCAAGGGAGAAGAGAAAGCCAATGCCGGGTTCGGCATGATCGTTGCCCAACGTCCGGCAGAGATAAATCACGAAGAAATCCTTGAGCGGAGTCCAGACGGGCACCGGGAGCGCGACGGGCTGAAGCAGGACATTGTGTCGAGGTTGGACGCCTTGAAAGTTTTGGGCGCGGAGGTTTATCTGGCACAGGCCGATCAGACGAGCGTCGAACAATTGAAGGATGTGGTGGCTCAGGTTCAAGCGCGGTTCAACGAACTCAACGGCGTTTTCTACACTGCCGAGAGTTACTCCGAAACTGGAAAAGCGGAAGAACCTCTGCCGGACGCCGCCTCTCCTGCCATCCGAAGTTTATATGCTTTGCGGGACGCGCTTCACGATAGGCATCCGAATTTTTGCCTGCTCGCGTCTTCACCGGCAGGCTTTGAAGCAACGCAGGCAAATTTTGCAGCAGCTTCGACCAATTGTTTTCTGGAGGCTCTCGTCTCCGAGCGGAACATGTCAGACGCGGATGGATGCTGGAAAAGTTTACGCTTGAACCTCGAACCCGCAGCCGGAAACCCGACCGTGACGCCCATCCTCGCACCCTCGAAAATCGAGGAAGCCCTTAAATACGTGCTTGGCCTGAGACAAGTCTCTCACGCGGTTCTCAGGACGGAAGATGGCCTCGGGCAGGGCGCGCAGGTTTCGAGTGACGCTCACGCGCGCGGGCAGCAGGAACAATCGGTCGCTCGAACGGCGGGTGAGCGCGCGAGCATTCAAAGTTCCGATACGGGCGCGGACGACCACGTCGCACAAGCGTTGACGGCTATCTGGCGAGATTTGCTCGGCGTCGCTTATGTCGGGCGTCATGACAACTTCTTTGATTTGGGCGGAGACTCGCTGATTGCCCTCCAATTGATTTCCAGACTGCGCGACAGCCTGCACGTGAACGTCTCTGTGACGGAGTTGTTTGACAAGCAGACCATAGAGACGTTGGCCGAGTTCATCGCGCAGAGGTTGTCGGCCGCCAGTCCGAGCGCGGAGACGGCGCACGGCGTACTGACGATGGAGCGTGGAGATGGTGACATCGATCAACTCTTAAACAGGTTGGAACAACTCTCCGATGAAGAGATACAGTCGTTACTCCGTGAAGACAAAAATGTATAGGAACCGGCATGCCTGACTACTCTCACCGCATCTCCAATCTCTCCCCTGAAAGGCGGCAACTTCTGGCGCGACTGCTCCAGACGGAGGGCAATAAATACAATGTTTTTCCGCTCTCCTTTGCCCAACAGAGGATGTGGTTTCTCTATCAAATGGAGCCTGCCAGTCCCTTTTACAACGTTGCGCTGAAACTACATTTTAAGGGTGCTCTGATACTGCACGCGGTGGAGCAGGCTCTGAATGAAATCTTGCGGCGTCACGAAGTCCTGCGCACAACCTTTTCCCTGATGGATGGAAGCCCCGTGCAGATCATCTCCGCTCCCATCGGGATTGACCTGCCCGTCCTCGACTTGCGCGGGTTGTCTGCGGCGGAACGCGAGAGGGAAGTCGGACGCATTACCGAAGAGGAATCGAGACGCCCCTTTGAGCTCGAAAAGGGGCCGGTGTTGAGAACAACCCTGCTACGGCTCGATGAGCAAGAGCACACGCTGCTGCTTGTCACGCATCACATCGTCGTCGACGGCTGGGCGATAGGCATTCTGGTGCGGGAATTTGCCAGTCTCTACGAAGCATTCGCCGCTCATCGCCCGTCGCCATTGCCGCCCCTCGCTCTTCAATATGTTGACTTTGCGCGCCAGCAGCAGGAATGGCTTGAGGGGAAAGTGCAGGAGGCGCAACTCGCTTACTGGCAGCAACAACTCAAAGGCAGTCGTTATGTGCTCGACCTGCCGTCCGACCTTCGCCGCCCGGCGATGCAAACGTATCGCGGCTCACATCAGTCGGTCTGCTTTTCCGAAGAGATGTCCGCTTCCATCAAGTTGCTCTGCCAGAGCGAAGGCGTCACGCTATTCATGTTTATGCTGGCGGCTTTCAATCTGCTCCTCCATCGCTATACAGGTGAGACCGACATCAGCGTCGGCTCGGCAATCTCAGGCCGCCAGCGCGTGGAGACGGAAGGACTCATCGGCTTCTTTGCTAACACGTTGGTGCTGCGTCACAACCTTTCAGACAATCCTTCTTTTACCGAACTGTTAAAGCAGGTTCGCCGGAACTGCCTGGAAGCATACGCCCATCAAGACCTCCCTTTCGAGAAACTCGTCGAAGTGTTACAGCCTGAACGCGACCTTAGCCGTGCTCCGCTGGTTCAGGTCGTGTTTTCACTTCAAAACGATTCATTGACTCAACACACGCCCATGAAGGCTCTCAGCCTTCCGGGACTTTCCATCAATTTGGAAGTGGTGAATACCAGCACCGTGCAATTTGATCTGGTTCTGACAGTCGAGGACACTGAACGAGAGTTCGGCGCAACTCTCTCTTACAATGCGGATTTGTTTGAAGCGGCCACTATCTCCCGCATGCTCCGCCGCTATCAAATGTTATTGGAAGAAATAGTGCGAGCGCCGGAACAGCCGCTCTCTCACTTCTCTTTGCTGTCTGCCTCTCAACGCCGTTCCCTCCGCGCGCTCGGCTCCGGCCCCGCGCGCCCCCTCTCCCCCGCCC
>DASPJG010000450.1:0-2216 GCA_035628755.1 Pyrinomonadaceae bacterium | reverse complement strand
CATGGACAAGATCGTCGTCGGCCCTTCGTCGCGCGGGTTGGTGGACATCAACGCTCCGGTCAAAGATAACCTCGCGGCCATTGCCAGAGGGCTGGGGCGCGACGTGGACGACCTGACCGTCATCGTGCTCGACCGCACGCGCCACCGCAAACTGATTCAGGAAGTGCGCGAAGCGGGCGCGCGTATCCGCCTCATCTCCGACGGCGACCTCTCGGCGGGCATCTCTGCAGCCGTCGCGGGCACGAACATCCACGCGCTGATGGGCATCGGCGGCGCGCCCGAAGGCGTCATTACAGCCGCCGCGATGAAGTGTCTGAACGGCGAGATACAGGCGCGTCTGGTGTTCGACCCGGAGCGTCTGGACGTGGACAGTAACAAAGTGCCGCCGCAGGAGGAAGTCGTCAGCCGTCTCAGAGAGATGGGTATTGACGACCCGAACAAAGTTTACAGCACGGACGATCTCGCGCCCGGCAAAAAGATCATCTTCGCCGCCACGGGCGTGACCGACGGCGCGCTCCTGCGCGGCGTGCGCTTCTTCGGCGCGGGCAAACGCACACACTCGCTCGTGATGACCACAGAGTCGCGCCACATACGCTTTGTTGACACCGTCCACGTCGAGGGGGGGCCGGACACGGTCATCAGATTCTAGGGTTGAGGGCGGAGGGATGGTTAAAAGAAACATTCAAGAGATTGAAGGCTTTCTTTATTCCTCCTTACTGCCTCCCGACCCCGACCCTCTCTTAGTTTATGCCTGTCTCAGCCGCCAACTACGTTTCGCCGTTCGCGCCGCGAGAGTTCTCCGCGCGGGGCGCGTGGGCGGCATGGGCGTGCGTGAGCGTGGGCGCGCTGTTGTGGCTGGGCTTGATCGCAGGCGCGCCTCTGGCGGCGTCGGGCGGGCATGAGACGACGGCCTTCATCATCTATCAGGGTTTGAAAACCGTGTGTCACCAGATGCCGGAACGCGCGTTCTGGGTGGCGGGGCATCCGCTGGCGGTGTGCGCGCGTTGCTTCGGCATTTACGCGGGCTTCGCCGTGGCCGTGTTGCTCTATCCGCTCGCGCGCCGCCCGCAAAGCACGGGCACGCCGCGCCGCGAGTGGCTCGTCCTCGCGCTGTTTCCGACGACGCTCGACTTCATGCTCGGCATCACGGGGCTGTGGGCGAACACACACTCGTCGCGTTTTCTGACGGGCGCATGGCTCGGCGCGTGGGCGGCGTTTTACGTCGTGCCCAGTCTCATCGAGATCGGGGAGGGGCGCCTGCGGCGTCTTCTGCGCGTGGACTCTTTCGCCGGCAAGCAGGAAGCGTAAATTGTAATTGATGCGTGCGGCGGCGCGACACAGGCCGCCGCTCGGTTGAGTTTTAACTTTCGACCTAACGAGAAGGCGACAGCCTCCAACTTCCGTTACGAGCTTTAACCAATTCTCTCCGCGAAGGTGAAAAAAATGAACGATAGAACAAAAGCTGCATTGATCGGCGGCGTCATCGCCGGCGTGCTCTCAGGTCTCCCGATAGTTAGCGGCTGCTGCTTCCTGTGGGCGCTCGGCGGCGGCTTTCTGGCCGTCTTTATGTACATGAAAAACGCGCCGATGCAATTGATGGCCGCCGACGGCGCGAAACTCGGCGCGACGGCTGGCGTCATCGGCGCGGTCATCAGTCTCGTGATCGGCCTGCCGTTGATGCTGCTCGGCATCGGCGGCGCGGCGATGCAGAGTGCGGACTTGGAAAGCGCGGGCATCAGCACGGGCATCATGGCGGTGGGCGGCATCGTCGGGCTTATCATCCGCGCGCTGGTCGTGATCGGCTTCGCCGTGCTCGGCGGCGTGATCGGCGCGGCGGTGCTCGGCAAGAATCGCCCCGGCGGCACGACCCCGAACACGCCTCCGCCTCCCCCGTCCAATTACGGCGGCGGCACGCAGCCCCCGGCAGGCACTCCCGGCGGCGGCTTCAGCGGCGGCGGTGGCGGCACATACGGTTCGGGCAGCTAGACGAGCCGCGCCCGGCGCGTGCCGTCAGGGGTTCGCGCCGGGGCTTGAACAGGGCGGGCGGCGAGCGGGTGGTCGTTCAAGGACGACCATCCCGCTTGCCGTCCTCCGCTCTCGCACTATTTTTAGCCTTTTCGTAAATCCAAAATATTATGAGTGACAAAATGCGCGCCGTCCTCATCGGGGGCGTGACGCTCGGGCTGCTCTCGGCGATCCCGCCGATCAGCTTTGCG
>DASPJG010000449.1:0-20784 GCA_035628755.1 Pyrinomonadaceae bacterium | reverse complement strand
ATCCATACTCACCTGCTTTCTACTTCCTGTTGCTTTACCGGCAACACCACGATAAATGTAGCTCCTTGCTGAGGCGCGCTTTTAGCCGTGATGCTCCCGCCATGACGCTCGACGATCTTTCGACAGACGGCAAGACCGATGCCTGTCCCCTCGTATTCCTTACGTCCGTGTAGCCGCTGGAAAACCGTGAAAATACGATTCAAATATTTTTCGTCGAAACCGATGCCGTTATCCGCCACGCAAATCCGGCACACTTCTTCGCTCAAGCCGCCTCCGTCCCCCTGCTGTTCACCGGGGTTTTTAAACACCTCGCCCTGTACTTTGATTCTGACCTTGTATTCAGGATGACGGTACTTTAAAGAATTACCTATCAGGTTTTGCATCAACTGCCGCATTTGCAGCGGGTCAGCCTCGATGCTCGGCAATTCACCGATCTCAACCGACGCGCCTGCCTGCTCGATCTGAACTTCGAGGTCGGCCATCACTTCCCGCACGATTGCAGCGACATTGACTTGAACGAAGGGCTCCGCTGCCGTCTCCACTCTGGAGAACATCAACAGGTCATTTATCAAAGTCTGCATCCGGCCCGCTGCGCTCTGCATACGCTGTAGATAATCGCGCCCCTCTTCGCTGAAAGCGTCGTTGCATTTCGCTTTCAGACGATCTCCGAATGCCTGGATTTTGCGTAAAGGCTCTTGCAGATCATGTGAGGCAACGGAAGCAAAGTCTTGTAGTTCGCGATTGCTCTGTTCCAGTTTGGCGGCGAACAGCTTCAGCTTCTCTTCGCCACGCCTGCGCTCCGTGACATCCATCATCGAGGCGAGTAAGCGAACGGGCCTCCTGCTCTCGTCATGCACGAGGTAACTGCGGTCGAAGACAGTGGCGTAGGAACCGTCTCTGCATCGAAACCGGTATTCATCCGACCAGGTATCCCTATCTCCGTTGATCAAGTTTCGGAGACTACGGTTCACACGATCCAAATCGTTCGGGTGTATCCGGCTCGTCCACGATTCGAGGGTAGACTCGATCTCCCCATCGCTATAACCGAAAGTGCTGTAGAAGCTCTGGTTCCACCAGACGTGGCCGGTGAGCAAGTCACAATCACGAAGCACGTCATTCGTCGCCCGCGCGATGATCTGGAAACGCTCCTCGCTCTTTTGCAACGCTTCTTCGGCACGGACGCGTTCGGTGACATCTTCGATGGCAAGCAAGATCATCCCGTCGGCGAATTCATTGCCGTGCAGGCAGCGCGCATTCAGGAGCATAATTCTACGCCCGATTGTCGGAAACTCATGATCTACTTTGAAGTCTTGAAATTGCGTATTTCGGGCAAGAATGTCCTCTAAAAGTGTTCGGAGCGCCGGAATATTCCATTGTCCTTTTCCCAGACTCAAAAGCGGAGCGTTTTCCGTCTCCTCCCGGCCAACCTGAAACATCTGGTAGAAAGACCTGTTAGCGGTCTTCACACGCAGGTCTTTATCCAGCACGAGGAGAGGTTTCCTCACGGTTTCGACGATGCTCTCGGCGTAGCTTCGCGGTTCCGCTAATTGTTCTGTGGCCGGTGGCTGGTGCATGCTCCTAAAATTTACGCTCCTTGAGTATTGCCGGATGGCGCGGCTTTAAGCTTGAATTGTTCAATCAGCCTTTTGAAGATCGTGATCAGGCTCTCGAACTCTCTCGATTTGTCCAGAAAAAAGTCCGACCCCAATTCCATGCATTTTTTTCTGTACTGCGGGGATGCATTATTTGTCAGCATCAACACCAGAGGCGGCTGGCTCTCCTGCTTGATCGTTTTCAACACTTCGATACCGTTTCCTCCCGGCATCTGTATATCCAGAATCACGACATCGGGTTTGAGATTGTTTATACCCTCAACCGCCTCGGCAGCATTCCCGGCCTGCCCGATCACTTCCGCCCCCTCTATTTCGGACAACATAGCTGTTAACCGTTCGCGTAATGCTTTTGAATCATCTGCAATGAAGATCAACATCAAGTACCCACCTCGTCGGATTTAAACCATAACCAACATACTTGTTCTCTTGGCGGAGGTATATCGGACGGGAACTGATTTTTCTGTAGGAGGCAACCCGAATTTCTTGTCGGTCTCTGTCCTACACCTCGCCCTGGCGAGAGCGCGGCGACGATTCTTTTATGTCTGGAGGGAGGAACGTGTGGATGGTGGAACTACGCTGCGGAAGAAGGGAGGGATGGATAACCGGCGATCAGTCGAGCAAGTTGTTTCGGAGGGCATAATGAGTTAATTCGGCATTGGTCTTGAACATCATTTTTTCGAGGATGCGCGCCCGGTAGGTACTGATGGTTTTAACGCTCAAGGATAACTCCGCGGCGATTTCGCCGACAGTTTTTCCCGAAGCTATCAGGCATAGCACCTGATACTCCCGGTCAGAGAGACTCTCATGCGGCTCTTTTTCCAGATTCCTTCCGATACTGTCGGCCAGCAACTCGGCCAGAGTAGGGCTGATGTATTTTCCGCCACGCGTGATTTTTCTGATGACTTCGACCAGATGTTCCGGCGCGCTCTCTTTGGTCATATAACCCGCCGCGCCCGCTTTTAAAACCCGAATTGCATATTGTTCTTCGGGATGTGAAGTTAAGACAAGGATGGGAACTTTCGGATGCTCGTGCCTGACCTCCTTGAGAATTTCCAGCCCGCTCTTACCCGGCATGCTGATATCCAGAATGATGATATCCCAATCATTCTCGCCTAAAAGTTTAAAGACCTCATTGGCATTCTCGGCTTCACGAGCTAACAGGTCGTGATACTCTTCGGCCAGAATCTGTATCAGCCCACGCCGCACAATAGCATGATCGTCTGCAATGATAACCTTCATAACATTTCTATTGGCCGATGACTCTCTCCGAATCACATTAGTGGAATGCGTACTGTGACAAACGTTCCTTTCCCTTCAATCCCCGTGATATCAACCTTGCCGCCAAAGACCAGCGCGCGCTCCCTCATGCCGAGCAGCCCTAGAGATTTCATCTCCGTGACATCGCTCTCCTTAATTCCTTTGCCGTTATCCGAAACCTTTAAGATGAGATTGCCTCTGTCCTCTTGCATGAATATTTCCACAAGATTCGCATTAGCATGCCGGGCGACGTTAGTGAGAATCTCCTGAAAGATGCGAAAGACTGCCGTTGCTTTTTCCGTGCATAACCGGATGTCTTCCTGTAAGAACATGATCCTGCATTCGATTTCCGTTCTTTTTTGGAACTCTCTTGCCTGCCATTCGATGGCCGCCGCGAGGCCGAGGTCGTCCAATACGGAAGGGCGCAGTTCTGTCGAGATATTGCGAACTTTCCGAATAGTATCGTCAATAAGCTCCGACATTGATTGGAGTTTCTGATGCATCATCTCCCGACTGGATTCGGCGAGCCGCTTGCCAAACCAGGACACGTCCATCTTCAAACCC
This sequence comes from Pyrinomonadaceae bacterium, assembly GCA_035628755.1. GTDB lineage: Bacteria > Acidobacteriota > Blastocatellia > Pyrinomonadales > Pyrinomonadaceae > JAIVJZ01. The sequence goes on along the minus strand of DASPJG010000449.1, from coordinate 17,350 downwards.
GTTAGCGCCCCTCCAAGCTCGTCATGAATCTCGCGCGCGATTCTCAGACTTTCCTCTTCTCGCACGGACTGCACACGGACGGAGAGAGCGCGCAACTTTTCATTGGAAGTTTTTAGTTCTTCCTCAGCCAGCCTGCGCTCGGTCACATCCTGCGCGGTGCCGAACATGCGAATCGGGCGACCGGCTTCGTCCGCGTTGATGGTTCCGCGCACATGAAGTATACGCACTCGCCCGTCAGGAAGAATGGCACGGGAATGATAACTAAACGGCTCAAGCGAGTTCAGTGCAGCTTCGACGAATTGGTTTGCACGCTCCCGGTCTTCAGGATGCAGACGTTCAAGGTAGGTTTCATAAGACAGCATTAATTCTTGAGGCTCAAGACCAAAAATCCGATAAAGTTCATCAGACCAGGTCACGTTGTTCATGGTTATATCCCATTCCCAACTCCCGATGTGTGTCAGGTGCTGAGCTTCGGCCAATTGCCTCTCGCTTCGTTTGAGTTTCTCTTCCGCCCGTTTGCGCTCGGTAATATCGACCGACACACCGACCATGCCGACAAGCACTCCTTTGTCATCATAGACGGGCGAATCGGTGATTAGCGCCGGAAATAAGGAGCCGTCTCGACGACGCGCGAGAAACTCTCCCGACCAACTCTTGCCCTCTTTCAGAAGTGACCAAATCTCGACCGCCTGTTCCTTTGCAGACTCTGCCGGGGTTAGCTCCGTGATATTGCATCCCAGAGCTTCTCCGCTCGACCAACCGTAGAGTTCTGCGGCAAAACGGTTCCAATAAACGATGATCCCGGAGAGGTCTGTCGCGATCACGGCCTGCTCGACGGTGTCAAGCAGGTGAGCTTGAAAGCGAACGGCATCTTCGACGCGCTTGCGCTCCGTGACATCATTCGCCATGACTATCTCGGCGCGCTTTTCCTCAAAGAGGATGATGTGCGAAGTAATCTCCGCGTCAATGATCGTGCCATCCCGTTTCCGGTGTTTCCAGATACCCGCCTTATCAATTCCGTGAGACGGCATTTTTAATGCCTCATGTAAGGAGGCTATCTCTTCGGGGAGACGAATCTCCTCGATGCTCATACGGAGAAACTCTTCGCGTGAGTATCCGTATTGCTGAACGGCTGCCTCGTTAACGTCTAAGAATTTGAGGCTCTCAAGATCATAGACCCACATCGGGAGCGGGTTACTGGCAAATATCAGCCGATACCGTGCTTCCGATCTGCGCAATGCCTCTTCGCCCTGTTTGCGCTCCAGAAGACGTGCCACTTTGGCGATCAGACGCTCCGCGTCGTAAGGCGTTTCAAGATAATCGTCTGCTCCTGCTTGAAGCCCTTCTACGGCATTAACGCTGCTTATTCGTTCGGCGCTGACCAGCAAAATCGGCAACATGCGCATGTCGAATTCAGTTCGAATACGACGGCATAACTCTATGCCGTCAATATGCGGCATATTAACGTCGCTGATTACCAAATCAGGATGTTGAGACAAAGTGGATTGGAGTCCCGCACGCCCGTCATTCGCTGTCAGGATGCGATAACCTGCCTTCTTGAGCAGAATGCTCATCAGGTCTAAATGGTCGGTATTGTCGTTGACGATAAGAATCGTTTGTGAGGTATCAGGCTTCATTCATAGAACATCCTAGCCATAAGAGGCCGGATAGCCGTGAGTTCTGTAATTAATCATAGAGGCGTAGAGGCTTCCGCCGTGAGCTAACTACAAGCTGTGTGACCGATGTCGTGTTATCCACATTGCTCTTGAGATCGATCAGGGCAAATGTAGACCGTGAGAACGCCAATCAACCGCGCGAATAGTTGGTGTGATTCGGAACTCGCCCGGCCTGTGGCCTTGATATTACTTTTTACTGCAAAAGCACTTCAAGTCTCTATTAATACGCGGGTCTCGATAAGAAACATGGACATCAAGTTTAGACAGGCTTGCGGACGATCTAGCTACCTGATTGTCTACTTAATTGTTCGCCGTCGATGACCGGAGCCGCCGACTCTTTCTGCTCAAGAGGACGGTCTGTCAGCCCTCCGAGACCTTTTTCCGGAAAGAGCGAGGCGTAGACATCGGGATAGAGGGTTTGCGCACATTGAGGGCACATGCCGTGGCTGAATTCGGCCTCCGAATGCTCGCTGATATAAGCCTCCATCTGCTTCCAATACCCCTGATCGTCGCGGATATTTTTGCAGGATGAGCAGATCGGCAGCAATCCGCTGAGAGTTCTAACCTTTGAGAGCGCTGCTTCGAGATCACCTATCAGCCGTTCTCTCTCTTTCGCCTCTCGCTGGCGATCATCCAGCGATTGAACTAATTGCCGTTCGTTCTCCTCCAACTGCTGATTGGCTGACTCCAAAGCTGCCGTGCGAGCATGTAGTGTGTCATATAACTCGACCTCGCTGTAGATAGACCCGAAAGATTTAGTTGTTTGGTGGGCGCGCATCACGGCGTATCCGAGAATGAAGAAACCCGCCGCCGAGACGGCATGTGCGAGCCACCACATATGATTCCAGGGTGTGCTCAAGAGGAACGCAATCGAGGCCTGAATAAAGAAAAGTTGCGCAAACATGTGATACCACATCAACAGTTTGCGTATGCCCCGAAATAGCATGAGCAGAATCGAGGCGACAAAAACAATGAGCGAGAGAGCTTCGATAGCTTTAATTTGAATGACGGCAAAATGGTAATACGTCCCGACCACGTAGATTGTCAGAACTCCAGCCGTGAAGAACAGGATGTGCGGCCACCAGAGACTTTTTTTAGTTCTGACGGCCAGATCGTCCGGCTCCCTTTTAAAACGTATAATTCCGACGAATAGATAGGCTCCCATCGTCAGGCGGGAGATAGGCCCGAAGATCAAAAACAGCGTCAGGTGATGTGTGCTCGCCTGCGACAGAATGCCGTGCGGCGCATAGAGCATAACGAAGCTCAGGAAGGCCAGCGTCACAAAGCGGAGGAATTGCTCGCCGCTCGTCTTGTAGTTCTGGTAGGCGACCCAGGTGATAAAAGCGGAGGCGAGCAGCGCAAAGCTGATAGCGATTTCGTGAAAGTGAATGGAATTGGCCTTCAACTGGGGATTGCCGAATAACTGCAAATAACTGATCCCGGCCAGAGGAAGAGAGACGGCTAGTAAGAGGATTAAATATTTATAAGTATTGACGCCCAATGCCAGTAAAGTCTTTTTAGATACCTGCGCAACCGCGTTATTCATTTCTTTCAACTCCCTCAAGCTGCTATCCGTCGGGTTGGGCTAGCTGTGAACTCTCTCGCTGCCATTCCGGGTGATTCTCTCCGCTCTGGATAACTCTGCCAGTTCGAAGGCTGTCCGTATGCTCTCATCGTTCCAGGGCTTGCGCAGAAAGCAATGAACACTTCCCGCGCTAAGTTCATGGGTCAGGTTGCCGATGCCGAGCGTACCCGTCAGCATGACGCGATAATTGGCTGGATTCAATGCGGCCACTTCTTGTAAGAAAGTTAATCCGTCCGTCTCCGGCATTAAGTAATCGCTGATCACAACATCAAAGGAATCTTCAGTCAAAGCACGACGCGCTTCCTTCAAGGTTAAGGCCGTGCGTATCTCGTAGCTGTCGCCAAACATCTGTTTGAAAACATCGAGACATGAAGCCTCATCATCGAAATAAAGCACTGATAAACGTGATTGATTCATAAGTCTGTTTTTAACCGGCTGGCAAGGGTGAGGCTTGCCTTCCGGTCTCGCTCCGCCCGGCATTGCGAACCTACATGAAGCAAATGGTGTTCCGGCAAGCCCCTACCGAAAATATTACTTCACAGACCGAAATTTCTGGCATAAACCATGCAAAGGACAGGTAACAACAGCGCATAAAACGCTGTTTTTGGATCATGAATCCGGCGATACAGATAGGCGTTATGCCCGGACTGTCCCGTTACGCCCCACTCACATAGACAATTCTCACCCTCGGAGGTCGCCAGATGCCCAGAGCCAGTAGCGATAAACCGCGTATCCTGATCGTAGATGACGAGCCTGAAATCAGGAGAATGTTACTTGACCTTCTCGATGAGGATTATGAATGCGTACAAGCGAGTTCGGCTGAAGAAGCGTTATGCGAGTTGGAAGCCTCCACGTTCAGTCTGGTCTTGAGCGATATTATGATGAGCGGCATGACCGGCATCCAAATGCTCTCGCTTATTTCTCCGTCTGTATTGGACACAGTCGTCGTCGTGATGAGCGGTTTGCAGACCGTCGAGAGCGCTATCGAAGCGATGCGCGTAGGTGCATTCGATTACATCATGAAGCCGTTTGATATCGGACAGGTCGAACGGACTATCAGGCAAGCCATTGAGCATCACGAACTGCGCACCGCCAGAGATCGATATGAAAGCCACCTTGAAGAGTTGGTCAGGATACGGACGCTCGAATTAGAGCAGACGCTGCGCTCTCTCAAAGACTCTTACCGCGCGACTCTCAAAGCGCTCACGGCCGCGCTGGAAACTCGCGATCACGAGACGCACGGCCATTCCGAGCGGGTCGTGATGTTTAGCCTCCGGCTTGGTCGTGAATTAGGACTCGATAAAGAGCAATTGACCTCTCTGGAGTTTGGCGCTTTATTGCATGACATCGGCAAACTCGGCGTGCCCGATGCTATTTTACGCAAGCCCGCGCCATTGACCGAGGATGAATGGGCCAAGATGCGCCAGCACCCGCAATACGGGCAGCAGATCCTCATGGGAATAGAGTTTCTCGAAGGTGCCGGCAGAGTCGTGGCACAGCATCATGAGAAGTGGGACGGGTCGGGCTACCCGCTCGGACTGCAAGGCGAAGCGATTGATCTAAATGCCCGCATCTTTCAGGTCGCAGACGCATTCGACGCCATCACCAGCGACCGCGTTTACCGGCAAGGAAAAAGTTATGAAGCTGCCGCCGCCGAATTGAACAGTTGGGGAGGCAGACAATTTGATCCGCAGGTCATCGAAGCGTTCAACAGCGTGCCGAGAGAGGACTTGGAAGCATTGCGGCGACAGCCCCACTACGAAAAGGAAGATGAGTTTTTATCCTTTCTTCTCCCCGATGTGGGACAGACGATTGCTCTGATGGACATGCAACTGAGGGACGATGGCGTGCTGACGCAGCGGCAGGCCGGATGATACTACTCCCGTCCCGGATCATCCCACCGAAATTTTCTTGCCTTTACCGGGGAAAGCCTTAATTCAAAGACCTCTCGCCGGTTAGTGTCAGGTAATCATGATATGTCATACGCTTTCAGTCAACCCTCACTAATCGCTGCTTCACCTGCCGCCTTTGAATCTCTTGAGGCGAGCGATCAACGCATTCTCATCGTCGATGATGAGGAGATGATTCGCAAACTCTTTGCCTGTTCTCTCGGCCAACGCTACGCGTGCGCGACCGCGGCCTCGACCGAAGAAGCGTTGGCTTATCTTGCCAGAGAGTCCTATGCGCTGGTTATCTCAGATATGCTCATGCCGGGGCGTAGCGGTATTGAATTGCTGCGCGAGATCACGACGCGCTTTCCCGAAACTGCCGTCATTATGGTTTCAGGCATCGACCGGACACAGCGCGCGCTCGATGCGATTCGCCTCGGCGCTTACGATTACCTGATTAAACCTTGCGATATGGACGTGTTGGAACTGTCGGTCGAACGCGCTCTAGAGCGACGCAGTTTGCTGCGTGGCGCTCGCTCTTACCGCGTAGACCTGGAGCAGCACAACGCGGAACTCAAGCGCAGCAAAGACGAGCTACAGCACTTACAGGCGCAGATTGTGCACAGCGAGAAGATGGCCTCTCTCGGACAACTTGCCGCCGGGGTGGCGCATGAGTTGAACAACCCGGCGGGTTTCATCTTCGGCAATATGGAACTTTTGCGCGAGTGCGCCAGCGGGCTGGAACGACTCTTATCCTTCTATGAGACGCTTTCCTTTCCGGCGGAGGTAGCCGCTCAAGAGCGACTCATCAAACGCGAGATCGATTACGAGAACACGCTGGCAGACCTCAATTCTATTCTTACCGACTGCCACGACGGGGCGAAGAGAATACGCGATGTCGTGCTGAACCTGCGCACCTTCTCGCGCCTCGACGAAGCCGAATTCAAGAAGGTTGATATTCACGAGGGGATCGAATCAACCATTCGTCTTCTTTCCCGTTACTATAATTCCGGCACTATCACGCTCCGGCGGCGCTATTCCGAATTACCGCTTGTCGATTGTTACGCAGGGCAACTCAATCAAGTCTGGATGAACCTGCTCGTCAATGCCGCACAGGCCACTAAAGAAGGCGGCGTGGTGCAGGTAGGAACGACTGTCGAAGGGGAGATGGTCGCCGTCAGAATTAGCGACACAGGATGTGGCATCCGGCCCGAATATCTGAAGAAAATCTTCGACCCTTTCTTTACGACTAAACCTGTAGGTGAAGGTACGGGGCTGGGGCTCTCAGTCACCTACAGCATCATCGAACGGCATGGCGGCTCGATCAAAGTCGAGAGCTGCGCCGGTCAGGGCACGACATTTACGGTTACTCTCCCGGTAGATGCCAAACGTTCCGACGCGGCATGAAGCCGCACAGCCAACCTCACGCGATTTATTCCTCCTTAAAGAGAAACGGAGAACTTTCCCGAATGCCTTATAAGATTATGATTGTCGATGATGAGCCGGCCAACCTGCGCCTGCTCGAAAGACTCTTCCGCCGTGACTATCAAGTGATTACGGCAACGTCAGGCCTGGAAGCGCTGCAACTCCTGAACCAGCACGACATCGCGCTCCTCATGACAGATCAGCGGATGCCCGGCATGAGCGGCATCGAGTTGCTCAAACGCACGGCCGAAGTGCGCCCGCATGTGGTGCGCATCATCCTCACCGGCTATACGGATGTCGGAGAACTAGTCGAGGCGATAAATTGCGGTCAGGTCTATAAGTATGTGACGAAGCCCTGGAACAATGATGATTTACGTCAGACGGTCGATAGGGCTTTGGAACATTATGAAACCAGTAAATCTCGTTATGAACTGGAGCAGACGAACAAGCGGCTATCGGCGCGTCTTCAGGAGATGACGCAAGGCATCGTGCGAACGATCACGGATGCGCTGGAAGCGAAGGACGAACACATCTACGGGCATGCCCGGCGCGTGAGCGGTTATGCTGCGGCGATCGGTCGGCGCATGAGACTCAGGGTCGAGATGCTCGAACCCCTTTCGCTGGCGGCTCTACTGCACGACATCGGTAAGATCGGAACTCCTGATAGTATTCTGCTGAAGCCCGCCGCGCTTACCGACGAGGAACAGGCCACCATGCGACTCCATTCCGAACGCGGGGCGCGCATGTTCACCGGAATGCCGGAGATGGATGAGATAGCGAGGTTCGTGCGCCACCACCATGAGCACTTTGACGGCTCAGGCTATCCGGAGGGCTTGCAGGGGGAACGGATTCCCCTGGCCTCGCGCATCATTCTCGTCGCAGATGCCTACGATGCCATGACCAGCCCGCGTCCGTTTCGTCAAGCATGGAAGCATGAAGAGGCGATTGAAAGGCTCAAGAGTGAAGCCGGAAGGCAATTCGATCCGGACGTTGTCCGCGCGTTTTGCGGCCTCGATGCGCTCGCGAGAATCCGACAAGAGATAGAACTCGGCTCAGGTATCAAACGCTTATCGCTCCCTCCGCCTTCCCATCTAATTCAGACGATGCCCCTTTCGGAGTTAATAAGAGAAGTTGAAAGTGATCCGATCCTCGCCTTCTCCGTGCTGCGCGCATCGAATGCCCCGGACGATCATTCTCCCGCCATCAATCTACACGCGGCCTGTGAGCGGCTGGGCGAAATGCGGCTGCGGTCGGTGCTCATGCAAGACAGCCCACATGACGAGCTTGACGATAATTCTCGCCTATTCCTTGAGCACTCACTTCGTTGTGCGGAAGCGGCTCGACTGCTGGCTGAACAGACGGCCATTATTGATGCTCATGATGCTTATACGCTCGGGTTGCTCCATGATCTCGGAGAGGCGTTACTCTATTCGCTCTTTCCGCGAGAGATGGAAAATATCCTGTGGCTTCCAGACGAGGCGCGTATTAATCGTGAGGTCGCTGCTTTCGGCGTAGACCACGCTCAGGTCGGGCAGTGGATGTTTGAATCGTGCGGCATTCCGCGCCATTTAACTGCCACAGTCCAAACACATCATGATGCGCTGCGCATCAACGCACCCATCGCACTACTGTTGCATGTGGCTAATGTCATTGCACGGGCGGAAGACCCACAGGAGCTTGCGGCGGTCGGCTTGCTCGGTACTGACCGTCTCACTATGCTGGGTCTTAGCCGCGCGGTGCTCGCCAGAATCCAAGAACGCACGACGGCTGCTATTGAGCAACATCTCGCTGCCCCCGGCTGTGTTGCAAAGATTAATTTGAGTCGAGAAAGTTTTTCGAGAGCATAACGTTCAGGCAGCGATATTGAATAGCGAAGCGACAAACTTCGCCTGCTCGGTCTCGCCAGACGCGGCAGGCATTCGCGCTGTCTCACGCTGCATCCACACTCTACGTCGAGCGGTTGACCTGTTCGTGCGCTGCTACAATGCACATCAGTTACGCCAGCGCAAGTACCCACGCTACCCTGCACCTCTGATTTAGACACTGCCCGCGTAAATATTTGTTGACGCTAACCGGACTTGAGCATAAAGTCAGTACTCTCTCACGCGAGAGCACCTTTGCCGGTGCTTGGAATATAATAGAAAGTTCCCATTCTTCCTCTCGTTACTATCTTTCAAGCGCTATGAATGGCCTTCGGACATTGCGCCCGACCGTTGCTTTCCTCACACTGTTGCTGAGCGTGCATCTATCGATCTTGCCCAGTCCTCTACGCGCGCAGGACACTGTGACGGGCGCGTTTGAAGGTACGATCAGCGATACCCGGACGGGCGCTGCTGTCGTAGGGGCAACAGTCAAAATCATCAATCAACAAAGCGGACTGGTCATTATATTGCGAGCCGATTCGCGCGGCCGTTTCTTTCAGGGTCTACTCGCTCCCGCTGTCTACCGGATAGAAGTTTCGCTGCCAGGTTACATAACTAAAGCAGTTTTGCAACGGCTCTCGGTCACACGCACTGGCGAAGTAGTGCCTGTGCCCATTGGCTTGGAACCGGTCGGCACAAGCACGACGGTGGCTGCGGCTCCGACGCCGAATGCCCCTGCACTGGGCGTCGAAGAGACGGAGATTCGCGCACAGTTTTCCGCTCATGACGGGCGGCGCAGCGGCTCGTTCACGAACATCGACGTGGCGATATTGCCGCTCGGCGGAAGCACATTGGTTCGCACCTTCGATGAGTTAGCGTTGCTCCTGCCGGGTGTCGCGCCGCCACCGCAGACCTTGGGAAGCGTCGCTGGCCCCGGCGTCGGCGCAGGCGTCGGCTCGGCTGGGCAGTTTGCGGTCAACGGACTGCGCTCGCGCGCTAACAATTTTACCGTGGACGGATCAGACAATAACGATGAGGATATCGGCGTGCGTCGTCAAGGGTTTGTGGCACTCGTCCCACAGCCGATTGAGTCCATTCAGGAGTATCACCTCATTACGTTACTCGCGCCCGCGCAATTCGGGCGCAACATCGGCGCACAGGTGAACGCCGTCTCTAAGTCTGGCGGCAGCGCGACGCACGGCGCGTTCTACGGCTTCTTTAATGCGAGTCAATTGAACGCTCGCAACTTTTTCGACACCGCGAATGGTAACGCTCGCACCGCGCTGCGTGTGGGCGGTCAAGCAGTCCTGCTCGATGGGCAACCGTTCACCGTCCAAAACCAGAGCGGCGGCGAAGATTCATTCACGTTCGGACAGGCTGGCTTCGTGCTCGGCGGGGCAATTAAGCGCCCGCACTTTTTTTACTTCCTCGCGGGGGAAGGCCAGCGCACGATTGCCAGCCAGGAAGCAAACTTCGCCGTGCCCACAGTCGCACAACGCGGCATCTTTCAGACTGGCGCAACCGGGATTTTCCGCGATCCCTTCACCGGCGACCCGACCTCCGCGATCCCTGCCAGTCGAAATGGTTCAGCCATCTTCAGTCTCTTTCCGCTTCCTAATAACCCGGCTGGCGTCTACGGCCCAAACACCTTCACGCAAAGTCTGCCCGCCAGCATGCAAGGTAAAATTCTGTCCGCAAAGTTTGATGGCGACTTCAAATACAAAGGCCGACAGCAGTCCGTCACGGAACGCTACAACTACACGGACGACTTTCGCATCGTTCCGGTCACAGGCGGCGCGCTCTTTTCCAGCCTGCGTCCCCGCGTGCGCGCGCAAAATTCTTCCTTCTTCTTCAACAGCGAAATGAGCGCAGTCAACTCCGCCCGGCCTATGTTCAATCAGGTGCGCCTTTCCTACGGGCGCACGCGGCTCGACTTTGACGAAATACGCGACCGTAATTTTCTCATGTCGAGCGCTAGCCTGCCGCACACGCCGTTTCTGTTGAATGCGCCGCTCATGATCAACACCACTACACCGGCGGCGATCGGTCAGCGCAACACTGGTGCGATAACGTTTCTTCGCGATCCCGATGTTCCCACGGTCGAAGACGAAATCGGGCTGCTCGGCCAAGTCATCATCGCAGGCTTCAGCCCTATCGGCGTGGATGTTTTTAACTTTCCGCAGCACCGCGTCAACAACACTTACCAGGTAGCCGACGAATTGAAGTGGCGCGTGGGCACGCACGACTTGAACTTGGGTATTGATATGCGCCGCAGTGAGTTAAATAGCGATCTGCCGCGTAATTCGCGCCCGCTCGTCACCTTCAACGGCGCGCCGCGCCTAATCTTCGAGGACGGCGCATTTCGCCTGCCCGCTGGCAACGACCTCAACCCGTTCATCAGACCTGAAGACCTCGCGGCCGTAGGCGCGGCCAGCAATTTCTACCTGACGCTGAACAGAACTGCTGACGCACGCAATAGCCTTCGTTATTACCAACTGAATTTCTACGCACAGGACACGTGGCGACCGCGCCCTCGTCTGTCGCTCTCCTATGGCCTGCGCTACGAATACAACACGCCTGTGCGCGAGTCGAACCGACGCATCGAGCAGACGTTCATCGCTCCTGAGTTGGCATTGGCTCCGGGTTTGCGCCGGTTCATCGAAGGCCGCACGCGCATCTTCGATCCCGACCGCAATAACTTTGCGCCGCGCCTCGGCGTGGCCTACTCGCCGACGCCGTTTGGCAAAGAGCGTCCGACGGTGGTGCGCGCCGGTTACGGCGTCTTCTACGATCAAATTCTGGGCGCGGTGGCAAGCCAGTCGCGCAATGTTTTCCCCACGTTCATCACACTCAACTTTGGCGGGTCGAATGCGCAGGATGATACGACCTCGCTGACCTTCTACAATCCGGCCACGACGTTTCTCTTCGCAGGCGACGCCGACGTGCCACTCGTGCGCCCCGGCACATTCAATAGCTTTAACCCGGCGTTGACGTTGACTGATGTGCTCGACTTTATCTCGGAACATTTTCCGAGCGCGCTTGGCGCGACACTACCTGCGCGCCGCCTCGCCACACCAGCCGCGCAGCATTACAGTCTGACCGTAGAGCAGCAACTAAACGCTAATGCATTCTTTACCGTCGCATACGTCGGCACACAGGGGCGACACTTGCTGCGCTTCACCACACCTAATCTCGGCTCCGGCTCAACACTCGTGCCTGTTGCCTTCCATGTACTTGACAGGACTTTCGGCATCCCCGAAGTAGAAGGGCGGGTGCTGCCTCCGTCCCGGCCTGTGGGCGGCATCGGCGCGATCACCCGGTATGAGACGAGCGCGCACTCGCGCTACGACGCCTTGCAGTTGCAGTTACGTGGCCGCTTCCGGCGAGGGCTGCAATATCAGGCGTCCTACACTTTGTCGAAAACGATTGATGACGTGTCCGACGTGTTCGATCTGGCCGGCGCGCCCGCTCTGCCACAAAACAGCCTGACGCTGGCAGGCGAACGCGGCCCCGCAAACTTCGACGCACGACATCGTGTCACCTATCAGTTCATCTACGACTTTCCATGCCCGCCCCATCGCGACGGAGTATCCAGCCTGCTCCGCGACGGCTGGCAGATTGCCGGCACCGGCCGCTTTCAGACGGGACAGCCTTTTACCGTCAACTCGATCCACGACGTGAATCTCGACGGCAACCTGACTGACCGCCTGAATACGACGGATGGCCTCGTACAGACGGGAGACCGCCGCCAACCTCTGCGCTTGACGGTCGATCCGGTCACGCTGCTGGCACCCGTCGGACAGGATGGACGCGTAGGACGCAACACATTCCGCGCCGGTAATGTACTTGAACTCGACATGACCATATTGAAGCGTTTTACCATCTCCGAACGCCAGAGTCTCACCGTGCGTGCGGACATTTTTAATTTCATCAACCGCGCTAATTTCGGTATCCCGGCGCGCTACCTCGAAGCTCCCGGCTTCGGGCAAGCGACCAATACGATCACGCCGGGGCGGCGTGTTCAATTAGCCTTGAAGTACGCGTTCTAAACTTAACCTCACGCAAAGGAGATAATCATGGCAGGTTCAATCAGCGGTAAGGTAACTAATGCGGGTGGCGGTGGAATAGCTAATGTCGTAGTGCAGGCCGTCGGCAGCGGAGCGCCCGCCACTGCCAAGACTAATAGCAGCGGCAACTATCAAATAACGAATCTCAATGCCGGTACATACAGGGTCTTGGTTGTACCGGGCGCGGGGACGTTCACTCCACCCAACTATAGTGTCACTATAACGCAGAATCAGAATGTGACAGGCCGTAACTTCACACAAAACGCGCCCTGATAGTGTTTCCGTTGCAAGAATCGCTTCTCGGAAGCGGTTCAGTTTGAAATTCTGAGCGAACATTTACGGGTAGTGTTGCAAAAAATATTTTGGCCGTAATTAGTTGGGCTGAGGAGTCATCTGCTGCATCAATATCTTGTGTAGGCGGACGGTTTTTGCAACACTACCCTCGACATCGCCTCCATCACCATCGGCCCCAGACAAGAGGATGGGGCATTCACCGTCGCGAGCAGCAACTAAGAGCGCAGCCCCCATATCAGGTCTCCTTCACCGGAATATCGCAATTGCAGATGCCTACCACAAAGATGACGAAAAGCCGTGCCACATCCTCCTTCCTCCTGCGTGCGTGCGCCGCCCTGTGCCTGCTGCTCGCCTATGCCTTTACCGTCGGCGCGCAGAACACCTCACCCCAGCGCGGCTTCAACCCCGGCGGCTCCTACGCCATCTCCGACATCGAGACGATCAGCACGTCGGGCGGCAACCTGGGCTTGAGCATCCCGCTGGGGGGACTGCCCGCCGGGCGAGGCGGCCTCAAGGCATCGCTCAACCTCGTCTACAACTCCAAGCTGTGGGACAGCTACCCGGTGACGGCCTACGGAGTGGGCGGTCAGCCCCACGACGAGAGCAGACTGAATGAGAGTCCCGACGGCGGCTGGCGTTACGCCTTCAAGTACGAACTTTCCGTCGAGTACAAGCACTTCAGCAACCCCGACGACTTCTGCTCGCAGGACGCCGGGGAGAATGAGTACGGCTTGCACATCGCCAAGCTGATGCTGACGCTGCCTGACGGCAGCCGCCACCCGATGCGCCTCGACGGCGGGTGGGAAGAAGCGCAGGGGGGCGGCTACTCGCGTATCCTGCCCGACGGGAGGGGCGCTTGCCAGAGCGTCACCGGGACAACGGGAACGCTCACCTACTTCAGCATCGATGGCACTTACCTGCGGCTCGAAATCCAGCACGACTCGGACACCGTCTGGCAGAACAACCCCTGGACGCTCTACCTGCCCGACGGCGGTCGCGTCACGGGCGGCAACGCCCCGCAGCGCATCTACGACCGCAACAACAACTACATCGAGATCATCAACACGCTCAGCGATCAGAACTACGGCGGTCATGACACCGTCCGGATCAACGATCAGGTAGGCCGCTCGGTTGTCCTCGAATACAACTCGGCAGCCAATCAGGACACGGTGCATGTGCGCGGCACGAACAACGAGTTGGTGCAATGGAGGATACTGTGGGGCACTATCCAGGTTAATAAGACCTACCTGCCGAGCTACCTGAACCACACCTGGCCGCTACAGGCCTCCTTACGCGTGGTAACGCAGATCACCCTGCCGGCGCAGGCGGGCAGTAATCTCACTTACGGTTTTGCCTACAACGCGAACACGGCCAACCCCTCCTACGGGTGGGGCGAGGTCAACTCCGTGACACTGCCCTCCGGGGCCAAGGCCTCTTACCAGTACCTGTATGACAACGTCAACCTGATCGACTCGAAGGATGTGCTCAAGAACTACGCGACGCGCAAGGACCTCGTCTACCGGCCCGAGTATGACTTGACCTCCCCGGTCAGTAACGCCGTCTGCGGGGCGCCCGGCGCGACGGGCTGCGTGACGGAAACGTGGACGTACCTGATGACCTACCAGACGGGCAAGCCTGCGAGTTGCGCCATCACGGGACCGGATGGGGGCGTATCGACCGAGTACATGAACAAGACCGATAGCTGGGCGGTGCCGATCGGAGACGGGCAGGCGTATAAATCCGTGCGAGCGGACGGCACGGTGGTTGAACGCTACTGGCAGAACAACACTGCGCGCACATCTGCCCCGTTATTCAACGAGGGATCGATGTTCAATCCTTACGTGAAATACGAGTTGACGTCCATTAAAGACGGGCAGGGCAATCTCTCGCAGACCTCGATCAAGGAGTACAGCCGGGACAAGAACGGGAACGTGACGCAGGTGGAGGAATACGACCGGGTTCCTTACGGGAACGTGCAGCGCACCACGGGGGGACACCCTGACCCCGCCTATGCGCCTTGGGGCGCGACGCTCAAGCGTGTCACCAGCAGCGTCTATAACAACCCGACGCCGGACGCCTCGAACTCGACGACCGAGGACGGCGACGTTTACCACCGGAGCACCGCGCCGCGCACGCGCGGCACGATTGCGTCCACGGAGGCGGGCAACGGCACACAGACGCTCTCCAGGACGGAGTTCTATTACGACAACGCCGCGACGACCGGCAATCCGACCCAGCAGAAGACGTGGGACTCGACCAAGGGAGTGTCCAGCAACCCTCTGATAACGGTCAACTCGGTCTCGACGCAGTACAACAGCTACGGCAGCCCCATTCTCTCGACTGACGCGCGGGGCACACAAACCCAGTACGCCTACGGGGCGGTCAACGGCTACGCCGACCTCTACCCGACGACGACTAAAATCGGATACCAAACGGGCGTCGAGCAGATGACGACCGCCGAGTACGACTATTACACGGGCGCGGTAACACGGGTGACCGACCCGAACGGCGCGGCGACGGCCACGACTTATGACGCTTTCGGGCGTCCCACGCTGGTCAAGGTCGCGGAAGGCATCGCGGCGAAGGAGACGCACACCGCGACCGCCTACTCGGACGTGAACCGGAGAGTCATCGTGCGCTCCGATCTGACGAACGCGGGCGACGGTAAGCTCGTCTCCGTTGAGCACTACGATCAACTGGGACGCGTGCGCCTGAGCCGCCGACTCGAAGACAGCGCAACCGAGAGCGAAACGTCCGAGACGGCAGGCGTCAAAGTGCAGATGCGCTACAGCTACAGCGGGTCACACAGCTACCAAATAGTCTCGAACCCCTACCGCGCGCAGTACTCGCACCAGGCCACGAGCGAGCCTTCGATGGGGTGGACGCGCAGCAAGTCCGACAATGGCGGACGGACCATCGAAGCGCAGACCTTCAACGGCGCAACGCTACCCGCGCCGTGGGGCGCGAACACGAGCAGTTCGGGCGCTGTGACTACCGCCTACGACGCGGAGTTTACGACCGTCACGGATCAGGCGGGCAAGGCGCGTCGCAGCATGATGAACGGGCTGGGGCAACTGGCGAGGGTGGATGAACCGGACAAGGTGACGGGCAGCCTCGGCTCGACCGCCGCGCCCGTCCAGCCTACCTCCTACAGTTACGACGCGCTCGGTAATCTGACACAAGTCGCGCAGGGCACGCAGACACCGCGCACGTTCAACTACAGCAGCCTCTCGCGTCTCACCTCGACGACGAACCCGGAGAGCGGCACGGTGACTTACACCTACGACGCGGGCGGCAACCTCCTCACGAAGACGGATGCGCGCTCGGTCACGATTACCTACGGCTACGATGCGCTCTCACGCAACAAGACGGTCGACTACTCGAATACGACCGTCAACCCCGACATCGAGCGGTACTACGACAACCCGGCGGCGGACGTCTACGGGCGCGGTCGCTTCTGGTACGACTACAAGGGCGGCAACTACTCCGCCGGGAGCGAGGTCGAACACCTGGCGGTGGACTCCTACGATGCGCTGGGGCGGCCACTGTCGCAGCGGCAGATGTTCAAGGCGTCGGGCGTGTGGAGCGGGGCATACACAACGGGTCGGACGTACACGCGCGCCGGAGCCGTGGAGACGCAGATGCTGCCCTCCGGCCACACCGTCAGCCACACGTATGACCCACCAGGACGGTTGCAGACCTTCTCTGGGAACCTCGGCGACGGCGTCACGCGCACTTACTCGACGGGAGCGACCTACGACGCTGCGGGGCGGATAACACGCGAGGCGTTCGGCACTCAGATAGCCCTCTATCACAAGCGACACTACAACACGCGCGGGCAACTCTACGACGTGCGCTTAGGGTCGGCCACCGACGAGTGGTCGTTTAACCGCGGAGCGATCATTGCCTACTACGACGGCGCGTACAGTTGGAGCAACAGTGGGAACGCCGCGACGGGTGCGGATAACAACGGCAACGTAAGGCGGGCGCAAGTCTGGGTGCCAGGCGACGACGCGGTGAGCGCTTACGCGCTCTCGGACGAGTACTTCGATTACGACGCGCTGAACCGCCTCAAGTCGGTGAACGAGTACAAGGAAGCGACGGGCGTGGCGCGCACGCACGCCTTCGTCCAAACGTATGATTACGACCGTTGGGGCAACCGCACTATCAATCAGGCGGGCACGACGCAGACGCTCGCGCCGGAGATGCGCAAGGCATTCATAGTGGACACAGCATCGAACCGCCTGAGCGTCCCTTCCGGGCAGACGGGTGTGATGACATACGACCTAGGGGGCAACCTCATCCACGACAGCTACACGGGCAAGGGCAACCGCGTGTATGACGCGGAGAACCGGATGACCAGTGCCACGATCGGCATCAACAGTGTGAGCGTCTACGCCTACGATGCCGACGGCAGACGCGTGCGTCGAAGCACACCGGACGGGACGGTGTGGCAGGTCTACGGCTTCGACGGCGAGTTGCTGGCCGAGTATGCGGCGGGTGTCGTCGCTTCAACACCGCAGAAGGAGTACGGGTATCGCAACGGCGAGTT
>DASPJG010000448.1:0-2389 GCA_035628755.1 Pyrinomonadaceae bacterium | reverse complement strand
TCCACGGCCTGCCGCGTCCGTCTTCGCGGCGCGGCGGTTCTGGTATCAAGGGGGCTAAAATAGCCCATTGTTCATCAGTTAGTTCTTCGCCTCGTGCCATGCCGAAATGCTAGCATGGGTATTTATGAGACTGCTTCTAATTCTTATGTCTGTCGGCTATCTCGAATTGCTGCGTGAGAATCGCGGCTTCCGGCAATTGTGGCTCGGTCAGGTGGTGAGCCAACTCGGCGATTGGTTCGACACCATCGCCGTGATGACGCTCATGTTGAACCTGACGGGTTCGGGGCGCGACGTGGGGCTGATCATGGTGGCGCGTTTCCTGCCAAGCGTCGTCGTCGGGCCGCTCTCCGGCGTCGTCGCGGACAGGTTCAACCGGCGCACGGTCATGATCGTGTCGGACGTGTTGCGCGCCATCGTCGTGCTCGGTTTCCTGTTCGTGCGCCGCCCCGATCAAATCTGGATCATTTACGCGCTGACCGTCCTGCAACTCACCTTCTCGACCTTCTTCGAACCGGCGAAGTCTGCGGCCATTCCTTCAATCGTCGCGGAGCGCGAACTTATCACGGCCAATGCGATCACGTCCGTCACATGGTCGGCGATGCTCACGCTCGGCGCGGTGGCGGGCGGGCTGGTGACGGGTTGGTTCGGCACGGACGTGGCGTTCGTCGTGGACTCTGCAACTTATCTCGTCTCCGCCGCGCTCATCTGGAGCGTGCGCCTGCCGCCCCGCCAGCCGCGCGAGAAAACGCGGCTCACCCTCTCGAAAGCGCTCGGCATCACCGACACGCTCGAAGGCATTCGCTACGTGCGCACACGACCACGCGTGCTCGCGCTGATGGCGGTGAAGCCCGCGTGGGGTCTGGGCGGCGGCATCCTCGCGCTCCTCGCCGTCTTCGGCGAGAAAGTTTTCCCGGTCGGGCAGAACGCGGCCACAGGGATCGGCGTGCTCTACGCCGCGCGCGGCATCGGCACTGCGCTCGGCCCCGTCTTCGCGCGCCGCCTCGCGGGCGAATCGCGGGCGCGCATGCAGACCATCATCGGCCTCTCGTTCCTCGTCGGCGGAGTGTTCTACGCGGCCTTCGGCGGCGCAACCAACTACGCGCTCGCGCTCTTCATGCTGCTCGTCGCGCACATGGGCGGCAGCATCCTCTGGGTCTTCTCCACGGTGCTGCTGCAACAGGGCGTGGAAGACAACTTCCGCGGGCGCGTCTTCGCCGCCGAACTCGCCCTGCTCACGCTGACGATGGCCGCTTCCAACTACATCACCGGCGAACTACTCGACCGCTTCAGCTATTCGCCGCGCGCCGTCACCATCGGCATCGGCGTCCTCTTCCTCTTGCCCGGCCTGCTCTGGTTTGCGACCGCGCGCTGGTGGAACAGGGAGCGCACCCAATCGCCACACGCGTCAACGCCGCCGGGCGACCCTTCCGTCACGAACGACGCCGCGCTCCGCGACGCCGCCACGAAGATTCACCTCTCAAGCGATTAACAAGCAGGCAAGCGTCAACTATCATCGCAGCACTTGGAGGCTTGAACGATGGACTTCGGATTGAAGGGGCGCGTCGCTCTCGTTGCGGCGGCGAGCAGGGGGATCGGCTTTGCGGCGGCGCGCGAGTTGGCGCGCGAAGGGGCGCGCGTATTTCTGTGCTCGCGCGACGAGGAGCGCGCCAGCGAGGCGGCGCGGAAGATCGCTGAAGAGACGGGCGCGGAATGTGAAGGCGTGCGCGCCGACGTGACGAACGAAGAGGACGCGCGAGCGTTTGTCGAACTGGCGCGCGAGCGCGGGGGGCGCGTGGACATCCTCGTCACGAACGCGGGCGGCCCGCCCGCGGCGACTTTCGAGAGCGCGGATTTGGAGATGTATCGCCGCGCGTTTGAACTGAACGCGCTCTCGGCGGTGAGACTGGCGCAGTTGGTCGTGCCCGTGATGCGCGCGGCGCGTTGGGGTCGCATCGTCAACGTCACCTCGATCTCGGTCAAACAGCCGATTGAGGGGTTGCTGCTGTCGAACACGGTGCGCGCCGGGTTGACCGGGTGGGCGAAGACGCTCTCGGCGGAAGTCGCAGCCGAAGGCGTGACGGTCAATAACGTCGCGCCCGGCTACACCTTGACGGAGCGGCAGGACGAACTGGCCGCCGCGCGCGCCGGACAGAGCGGCAAGTCGAAGGAGGAGTTGATCGGGATGTGGGCGTCGCAAGTCCCGATGCAGCGGCTCGCGGCGGCGGAAGAGATCGCGGCGGCGATTGCCTTCCTCGCCTCCGAACGCGCGTCCTACATCACGGGCGTTACGTTGCAGGTGGACGGCGGCTGGGTGCGCGGTCTGTTTTAGACCGATGGGCGAACGAGATAATGAACGAGGACAACATCGTCGAAGCGCGTCGCGCACGGG
>DASPJG010000447.1:0-5372 GCA_035628755.1 Pyrinomonadaceae bacterium | reverse complement strand
ATGGGCGAACGAATCGCGCGCGTCTTCGTCAAGTAAAGAAACTCGTCCTCTTTGACCGCCGACTCGACGGGCGCGCCCTGCTCGATGAAGTCCGGGATCAACTCGCGCAACGCACGCGGGTCCATCACCGCGCCCGACAGGATGTGCGCGCCCACCGCCGCGCCCTTCTCGATGACGCCGATCTCAAGTTCGCCGAGCGGCTTGCCCTCGCGCTTGCCCGCCGCCACCGCCTCGTTGTGCTCTTTCACCAGACGCGCCAGATGCAGCGCGCCGCTTAAGTTCGCAGGCCCCGCGCCGACGAACACCACATCCATCTCCAGACTCTCTCGTTCCATTCTTCGCTCCAGACAAACAAGCAAAAAGTAGTAGTGCTAAAAAGCCGCGTGGCCGAGAAGTTAGACACTTCGACGCGACGCGTTGATTAAAGACGAAATGAATGGTTATTCATTTTCACCAGTATAACAAAAGCGTCCCCGCCCTCGAAGCCGCGACAACGGCAATCCGCGCGAACGCCCGGCGCGGGCAGCCACCCGGTGCCGTCTCTTCCGGTCGCCGTGTGCATCCGGCGCGGATGAGCGTTAGAATGGGCGCATCCAAAAAGAGAGGTCAAGGGGATATGCCGGAACACAAGCACACGAACCGTCTGCAAAACGAGACCAGCCCGTATTTGCTGCAACACGCGCACAACCCGGTCGATTGGTATCCGTGGGGAGAAGAAGCGTTAGCGAAGGCGCGCGCCGAGAACAAACCGATCCTGCTCAGCATCGGCTATTCCGCCTGTCACTGGTGTCATGTGATGGAGCGCGAATCTTTCGAGAACGAGGAGATCGCCGCGTTGATGAACGAAAAGTTCGTCAACATCAAAGTTGACCGCGAGGAGCGGCCTGACCTCGACCAGATTTATATGAACGCCGTGCAGTTGATGCTCGGCCACGGCGGCTGGCCGCTGACCGTCTTCCTCACGCCCGAACTCGTCCCCTTCTACGGCGGCACTTATTTCCCGCCGGAAGACCGCTTCAACCTGCCCGGCTTCCCGCGCATCATCAACGGAGTCGCCGACGCCTACCGCTCGCGCCCGGACGAGATCGCGGAAACCACTTCGAGCTTTCTTAACGAGTTGCGCCGCATGAACGTGGCCTACGAGTCCGACGAACCGCTGAACGCGCAACTGCTCGACGCGGCCTACAGCGCGCTGGCGCGGTCATACGACAAAGGGCACGGCGGTTTCGGCGGCGCGCCGAAGTTTCCCGCGTCAATGAATCTTGAATTTTTGCTGCGCACCCACCAGCGCACCGGCCTCGGCGAAGCCCTCGACATGGTGACCCACTCCTGCCGCAAGATGGCCGAAGGCGGCCTCTACGATCAACTCGGCGGCGGCTTCCATCGCTACTCGACCGACGCGCACTGGCTCGTCCCACACTTCGAGAAGATGCTTTACGACAACGCGCTCCTGTCCCGCCTCTACCTGCATGCCTATCAGGTCACAGGCGAAGAGTTCTTCCGCCGCATCGCCGAAGAGACTTTCGATTACGTCGTCCGCGAGATGACGGACGAGGGCGGCGCATTTTATTCGACTCAGGACGCCGACTCCGAGGGCGTCGAAGGAAAGTTCTTCGTCTGGACGATCGAAGAAATCAACGAACTGCTGGGCGAAGAAGACGCACGCATGGTTGCGGCCTATTACGGCGCGACCGCCGAAGGAAACTTCGAAGAGAAAAACATTCTGAACGTGCCGAGCCCGGCGCAGGCCGTGGCCGCCGAGTTGAACGTGCCGGTCGAACGCCTGCTGGAAATTGTCGAACGAAGCAGGCCGCGGCTCTTTGCGGCGCGGGAGAAAAGAGTCAAGCCCGGTCGTGACGAGAAGGCCATCGCCGCTTGGAACGGGATGATGCTCACGAGTTTTGCCGAAGCCTCGTCTATTCTCGAACGCGACGATTACCGGCGTATCGCCGAACGCAACGCCGAGTTTATTCTCACCACTCTCCGGCGCGATGGCGCGCTACTCCACGTCTACAAAGACGGGCAGGCCAAGCACCACGGCTATCTGGACGATTATTCCTGCGTCGCCTCCGGCCTTCTCTCGCTCTACGAAGCCACCGGCGCGACCCGCTGGCTGCGCGAGTGTCTGTCTCTCACCGAACAGATGTGCGATGAATTCTGGGACGAGGCGGAGGGCGGATTTTTCTACACGAGCACGAAGGGAGAGCGTCTCATCGTGCGCAACAAAGATTTTATGGACAACGCCACGCCCGCCGGAAATTCCGTGGCCGCCGAACTGCTTCTGCGCCTCGCGCTCCTCACGGAAAATCAGGAATACGGACGTAAGGCCGTCACCGTCTTCCGGCTGCTGCGCGATCAGATGGCGCGCTACCCGTCCGCCTTCGGCTACCTGCTCGGCGCGCTCGATTTTTATCTCTCGATGCCGAAAGAGATCGTGATCGTCGGTCAAGCGGGAGCGGAGGACACGCACGCCCTACTGCGCGAAGTCTGGAAACGCTACATACCAAATAAAGTCGTCGCACAATCGGCGCAAGGCGACGAAGAGGCTTCGGGCGTCGTGCCCCTGCTGCGCGACCGACCCGCGCTCGGTGGCCGTGCGACGGCCTACATCTGCGAAAACTATAGTTGCCTCCAACCCGTGACCACGCCCGCCGAACTCACGGCACAGTTGGATACGGCCAAAACCAGGCGCGCGCCGGTCGCCTAGCGCGCCGCGCTTTCATTGCAGATTCAGAACCCCGCAACGTTCCCCAACGCACGCACGGAGGGAAGCAAACGCGGAAAAAGAAACGCTGAGCGCGGAACTGAAGACGAGATTTCTTCAGTTCCGCGCTCAGCGTTCAACACTCTCTACGCCCCTCCGCGCGCCTGTGCCTGCGGTGGTGCGTCTTTCCGATCTGGCTCTATCACAACTCCCTGTAATTCTATCCTCACCCGCTCAGTCTCACTTTTTTGTTAAAAATCTTGACTATTCGCGTAAAAGCGGCTATTTTGGTCGTGCCAACATTGTTTGGCAATGATTTACTTCGCAAGCCCTCCCGCCTCGCGCCAAGACGCGAGCAGACTCCAAACAACATCCGAAGCCTTTTAAAATCTGTACCTTCGCGGACTCCATCACTATGCCCAACGCAAATTGGAAGAGCCTTGCGCTTTTATGTGGGGCGGCGGCGCTGGCGGCAGCCCTCCTCATCTTTTCCCTCGATAGCCTGTGGTCGCTCACGACGGCCAGTTATCTCTGGGGAGCTGTGTTGTTGACTTTGACGGTGGCCGCAGGGCGTTTCACAGTCCCGCTCTTCAACGCCGACGGCACGAGCAACGGCAGCAAGTCCGTGGCCGACGCGTTCATCTTTCTGACGGCGATGATGCTGGGGGCCGCGCCCGCCGCGATCATCGCCGGGGTTGACGGCTTGATCTCCTCAAGGCATGTGGCAGGCTGGCGCGTGCGTTTTTTCCGCACCTGTTCAGCCATTATTTCGACCTGCTTCGCGGTCTTCACCTACAAACTGCTGACGCTCCTGACGGTCGGCAACGCCGCCTCGACCGGCGCGCAGAACGCTCCGCTCGAAAGGCTGCTCTTGCCGCTCTTCGTGCTGGCCATCGTACAACTCACGCTGAACACACTCGCCTCTGCCTTCTACGCCGCTCTTGAGGCAGGGACGACGAAGTTGCATTTCTCGCGCGAGAGCCTTTTCTGGACTTCGATGACGCAGTTGGCGGGCGCGGCGGCGGCGGCTCTCTTCTACTCGACTTACATCGGCGGCGGCTTCTCGTTCCTCATCGTCGGCGTCATGATTGTCTCGCTGGTTTACCTGTTGTTCCGGTTCGACGAGAAGCGCGTCGGCGAAACCCGTCGCGGCGAGGAAGAGAAACTCCGGCACATACAGGAGATCGCAGACCTCCACATGAACACCATCGAGTCGCTCGCCATCGCCATTGACGCGAAGGATCAAACGACTCACGGCCACGTCCGCCGCACGCAGATTTACGCGATGGAACTGGGGCGTATTCTGGGCGTCAGCGACGAAGAGTTGCACGCATTGCGCGCGGGCGCGCTCCTGCACGACGTGGGCAAACTGGCCGTGCCCGAATACATCCTTAACAAGCCCGGCAAGCTGACCGCCGCCGAGTTTGAAAAAATGAAGATTCACACGGTGGTCGGCGGCGACATCATCAAGCGCGTCAATTTTCCTTATCCGGTCGAAGACATCGTGCGTTTCCACCACGAGAAGTGGGACGGTTCGGGCTATCCGAAGGGCTTGCGCGCCGAACAGATTCCGCTCGTCGCGCGCATCATCTCCGTCGTTGATTTCTACGATGCCACGCGCTGCGACCGCCCGTACCGCGTCGGCATGAAGCGCGAGGACTCGCTCTCGCTGCTGCGCAAGATGGCGAACAGTTCGTTTGACCCGCGCGTCGTCGAAACATTCGTCGGCAACATCGAGTACTTCGACAATCTCATTGCGGAGCAGGACATACAGGAGCAGGTGGCTTCGGAAGAAGACGCGCAAAACGGGGCGCGTCCCGATGCCGGTCTCGCCTCCGACATCCTCGGTTCGACGACTGACGGCGACTCCGGCTTCCGTTCAATCGTCGAGGCGCAGCGCGAGGTCTTCGCCCTGCACGAGATCGCGCAGACCATCGGCTCGTCGCTCAACCTGCAAGACACTGTGACGCTCGTTTCCAGCAAACTCCGCTCTATCGTCCCATTCGACACGTGCATCATTTATCTCGTTGAGGATCATTCCGGCAAAGCCGTCGCCGTTCACGCGTCGGGCGAGCACGCGGAGGCGTTCGCGCGCCGCCGCATCACCATCGGCGAAGGCATCTCCGGCTGGGTCATCGCAAACTCGCGTTCGATGTGCAACACGCCGCCGGAACTCGATCTCGTAGGTCTCCCCGAAGAGGTCTCAAGCAGCATTCGCGGCGTGCTGGTCTCCCCGTTGATTCGTGAAGACGGGGCGTTCGGCGCGATCACTGTCTACTCCAAGATGCGCGGCTCTTACACCACCGAGCACGTCCGCCTGCTTGAATCCGTCTCGCAGCACGCTTCCGTCGCGCTCAACAACGCGTTGACTTTCGAGAAGACCAAGCAGAGCGCGCTCACCGACCCGCTCACCGATTTGCCCAACGCGCGCTCATTCCACTACGCGCTCGAACAACGCATTGCCGAATGCCAGCGGCTCAACCGCGAACCGCTCTCCGTGCTCAGCATGGACTTGGACGACTTCAAAGAGATCAACGACACGCACGGCCACGCCATCGGCGACCGCCTGCTGGCGAGCATCGCCGCCGTCATCAAGAAGCAGTTCAGGCAGATGGACATCCTGGCGCGTTATGCGGGCGATGAATTCGTCGCCATCATGCCGATGGCT
>DASPJG010000446.1:0-7086 GCA_035628755.1 Pyrinomonadaceae bacterium | reverse complement strand
GAGGTGGATGTTGTCGGCGCGGAAGTGCTGCACGCAGTCGAGGGCTACCCGATCACGCCGAAAGAGCACGGCACGGAGTTCCTGATGGATCATCGCCACCTCTGGCTGCGCTCGCGCCGCCAGCACGCGATCCTCAAAGTGCGCCACACGGTCGTGCGCGCCGTGCGCGACTTTCTGGATAACGACAACTTCACGCTCGCCGATGCTCCCGTCCTGACGCCTGCCGCGTGCGAAGGCACGACGACGCTTTTCGAGGTTGACTACTTCAACGACGAGAAGGCGTACCTGACGCAGTCCGGCCAACTCTACAACGAAGCGACCGCCGCGGCTTTCGGGAAAGTCTATTGCTTCGGCCCCACCTTCCGCGCCGAGCGTTCCAAGACGCGCCGCCACCTGACGGAATTCTGGATGGTCGAACCGGAGATGGCCTTCGCACGGCTGGACGACGTGATGAATCTGTCCGAGCGTTTCCTCTCAAGCATCGCGAGCCGAGTGCTCGAAGAGCGGCAGGAAGAGTTGAAAGTGCTCGAACGCGACACGTCGAAACTCGAACTCATCGTGCCGCCGTTCCCGCGCCTGCATTACGACGAGGCCGTCAGGATGCTCCACGAAGGGCATGAGCGCGGCGAACTCGAAACGCGCTTCGAGTGGGGCGGCGACTTCGGCGCGCCCGACGAGACATACATCTCGAAGCAGTTCGAGAAGCCCGTGATGGTGCATCATTACCCGGCGGCGGTGAAAGCCTTCTACATGGCGCGCGACCCGGAGCGGCCTGAGTTGGCGTTGGGAGTTGACGTGCTGGCTTCCGAGGGCTACGGCGAAGTGATCGGCGGCGGCGAACGCGCCACGTCGCTGGAATTCATCGAAGAACAGATCGCGGCGCACGATCTGCCGCGCGCGGCTTTCGAGTGGTATCTGGATTTGAGACGCTACGGCAGCGTCCCGCACGCAGGGTTCGGCATGGGCATCGAACGCTGCACCGCCTGGATGTGCGGCATCGAGCATGTGCGCGAAACTATCCCGTTCCCGCGCATGCTTTACCGTCTCAGACCGTAACTGGGCTGGCGGGCGACGCGAGACAGGTGGAAACCGAATCCGTCTTTTATCCTGTCACGCGTCGCTCGTCGCCCATCAACAGAATTAGTATGAGCACAGGACAAGAAAGCATCGTGACAATTTTCGGCGGCTCAAAGTGCGGCGAGGAGTGCGCCGAGTACGCGGAGGCGCGCCGGGTAGGGCAACTTCTGGCAGAGGCAGGTTTTACCATCTGCACGGGCGGCTATCTGGGCGTGATGGAAGCGGCGAGCCGGGGGGCGCACGAGCGCGGCGGGCGCGTGCTCGGCATCGTCATGAACCAGTTCAAGAAAGAGCCGAACCGTTTTCTCACGGACAAAGTGGCGACGCCGCACTTTTACGACCGGCTGCAACACCTGATCACGCGCTCGGTCGGCTTCGTCGCTCTGCGCGGCGGGATGGGCACGGTGACGGAACTCTCGCTCGTCTGGAATAAGATTCAAACGCGCGTCATCGAACCGCGCCCGCTCGTTCTGCTCGGCGATTGCTGGCCGCCCATCGTCGAAGCTTGGCGGAAGCATCTGGTCGTGAGCGAAGAAGACGTGCGGATACTCGATCTGGCGGCGACCCCGGAAGAGGCGGTCGGAATTATTCTGGAAAAGTCGAAAGGAGTCAGAGTATGAATTGCCCGAATTGCGGGGCGGTTATGATCAGTGGCGCGCAATTTTGCGGAGCCTGCGGGACGCGCATGCCGCCTCCGGCGCAGGAATCATCTGCATCGGAGGCGCCGAACGTTTCGAGCGGCTGGGGCGCGACGCCGGGTGGCGGCGGAGCCGCCGGTCATGGCATCCACATTGACGCGGATGCGCGCGGGCAGGGACGCGGCTACAGCTTTGAGATTTTACACCAGCCGTCTTTCGCGCTCGCGGTGGTTCGGTTGCAGGCAGAGCAGTCCATTCTGGCCGAGGCGGGCGCGATGGTTTCGATGTCGGCCAACGTCGAGTTACAGTCGCAGATGAAGGGCGGGCTGATGGGCGCGTTGAAGCGCGCGGTGGGCGGCGAGTCGGCCTTCGTCTCGACCTTCACGGCGCGCGGCGGCCCCGGCGAAGTCAGTTTCGCGCCGGGCGCGCCGGGCGACATCGCCGCGATTGAACTCAGCAACCAGATGTTCATGGTGCAGTCGAGTTCGTATCTGGCGGGCGACGCGAGCCTGACGGTTGACACGAAATGGGGCGGCGCGAAAACGTTCTTCGGCGGCGAGGGGCTGTTCGTCATGCAAGTGTCCGGGACGGGATTGCTGCTGCTCACGTCGTTCGGGGCGATCCATCGAAAGCGACTGGACGCGGGCGAACGATACGTGGTTGACACAGGCCACCTCGTCGCATGGGAAGCCTCGTTGCAGTACTCTCTGCGCAAAGCCGCGTCGGGTTTCTTCCGCACGATGGTCAGCGGCGAAGGCATCGTCGCGGAGTTTACAGGCCCCGGCGAACTGTTGATTCAGACGCGCAATCTCGCGGCCTTCGCCGGTCTGTTGAAGCCTTTCTTCCCGTCGCAAGGAAGCGGCGGCAGCGGCTTCAATATCAATCTCAGCGGGTGAGAGCATGCCCGCCGCTTCGGAGAGTTATGTCAGCATTAAGCGATCAGCCGAAATCCTCAATCATCAACATCCTCCCCGGCGAGGGGCGGCGCGTCAGCATCATCGGCGTGCCGCTCAGCTTCGGGGCGGGCACGGCGGGCGTTGACCTCGGCCCGGCGGCGATGCGCGTCGCACGTCTCAACCAGCGACTCGCCCTGCTCGGCTACGAAGTGCGCGACCTCGGAGACATGCGTCTGGAACGACCGCAGACCATCGCGGCGGCGCAGGACAAGGCGAAGTACCTGCGCGAGATCAGCATCGCCTGCGAGGAGCTTGCGGCGGAAGTGCAGCGGGCGATGCGCGCGGGCGAGTTTCCGATCATTCTGGGCGGCGACCATTCCATCGCCGCCGGGTCGGTGGCCGGTGCGGCGTCAATTTTCCACGAGCGGCAGCAGCCCATCGGCCTGATCTGGTTCGACGCGCACGCGGACATGAACACGCCGGAAACCACGTTTTCCGGCAACGTCCACGGCATGCCGCTGGCCGCGCTGCTTGGCTACGGCGCGCCGGAACTGACGCACATCGCGGGTTACGCACCCAAACTCGACCCGCGCTACTGCGCGCACCTCGGCGCGCGCGACCTCGACCCGTCAGAGCGCGAGTTGATACGCAAACTCGGCATGCGCTTCTTCACCATGCGCGAGATTGACGAGCGCGGGATGAGCGCGTGTATCGACGACGCGATTGCGATAGCCAAGCAAGCTCCGGGCGGCTACTTCGTCACGCTCGACGTTGACGCGCTCGACCCGGGCGACGCGCCGGGTTCGGGCACGGTCGTGCGCGGCGGGCTGACCTACCGGGAGTCGCATCTGGCGTTGGAGAAGATCGCGGAGGCGGGCGGCATGATCGCCTTCGAGGTGGTGGAGATCAACACCGCCCTCGACATCAACAACCGCACGGCTGAACTCGGCGTCGAACTTATCCTCTCGGCTATGGGGAAGACGATTTTGTAGCTCGTGAATAGAATAAAGCCGTAAATCGTGAATCGTAAATCGTAAATAGAGAAAACCCGGTTCTTTCTATTCACGATTTACGATTCACAATTTACGGTCTTTTGATGGGAGCGTGGATTGAAAAGAAGAATCAGGATCGGGGTAATTTTCGGGGGGCGTTCGGGCGAGCATGAGGTGTCGTTGCGCTCGGGACAGGCGGTAATCGAGACGATTGATCATGAGAAGTATGAAGTGATCCCGATTGCGATCACGAAGACGGGGCGTTGGCTTTCACCTGCCGAGGCGTTGGGATTGTTGCCGCGCGCAACCGCCGAGTTGCTGTCGCGGGAGATGGGCGAGAACAGGGAAGCGTTGACCATCGTGGGCGACCCTTCGCGCTCCGGCCTCGTCGCCTTCGCGGCGGACGGCGGACGTCCCGCGTCGTCGCTGCCGGTTGACGTGATCTTCCCGGTGCTGCACGGAACTTACGGCGAGGACGGCACAATTCAAGGTCTGTTCGAGATGGCCGATGTGCCATACGTCGGCTGCGGCGTGCTCGCGTCGTCGTGCGGCATGGACAAGGTGGCGATGAAGATGTTGTTCCGCGAGGCGGGGCTGCCGATCTGCAAGCATCTCTGGTTTCTGCGCTCGGAGTGGGAGCGTGCGCGCGCCATCGTGCTCAGCCGCGTGACGCGGCAGATCGATTTTCCGTGCTTCGTCAAACCGGCGAACCTGGGTTCGTCCGTCGGCGTGTCTAAGGCGACCGACCGCCGCACGCTCGCCGACGCGATAGACCTCGCCGCACGCTACGACCGTAAAGTGATCGTCGAGGAGGGGCTTGATGCGCGCGAGATCGAATGCGCCGTCATCGGCAACGAGGAACCGGAAGCGAGTCAACCGGGCGAGTACATCGTCCACGACCAGCAGGGAAGGTTTCTGGATTACACGGAGAAGTACAGCAACACCGGGCACGTCGAGTTTGTCGTGCCCGCCCCGGTCTCAAAAGCCGTGGCGGCGCGCATCCGCCGCATGTCCGTCAAGGCGTTCAAGGCCATTGACGGGACGGGGCTTGCCCGCGTGGACTTCTTCCTGCGGCGCGACACGGGCGAGTTGCTCATCAACGAACTCAACACCAGCCCCGGCCTCACGGATGTCTCCGGCTACCCGAAACTCTGGGCGGCCTCCGGGCTCTCCTTCGAACAGGTCATAGACCGCCTTATCGAACTCGCCATCGAACGCCACAAAGACAAGTCGCGCAACGAAACGAGCCTGTGACAAGCAGGGACGAGAGACGTGTCAGGAAACCGCTCAAGCGGGTTAAGCATTCCTTTCCTCCCTCTGCCCTCACGCATCACTGCCCGGTCAGGCGTAGTGCGAATAGACGGTCTTAACTTTGTCGAGGAAATCGCGCCGGTCGATGAGAAAATAAAGCTTCGCCGCGGTCGTGCCCCCCGTTAAGTTCTCGATCAATTGTTCAAGCACCTCGAACTGGTCGCGCTCGGTGATGCCCTGTGCTTGGAGTTGGCCAGAGTGGCGCAGGCGTCGGACGAGTTCGACGAGCGTGAGGCGTCCCTCGAAGGTAATGCCGCCGTGCGCCTGCGAGCGGCTGA
Source organism: Pyrinomonadaceae bacterium (assembly GCA_035628755.1). Classification (GTDB taxonomy): domain Bacteria; phylum Acidobacteriota; class Blastocatellia; order Pyrinomonadales; family Pyrinomonadaceae; genus JAIVJZ01. The sequence continues at coordinate 1,894 of DASPJG010000446.1, read as the reverse complement.
CGAGATATTGAATGAGCAGTGCGTCGGCATAGAGCGGCGGCGACAGATAGAGCCGCGCGCCTTCGTGCTCCCAACCTTCAGTGAGACGTTGCGAGCGGCGCACGGCGCGCACGCGCTCGAAAACGTCCGCCCAACTCGTCTTCGGCTCTTTGCGTTCCAACATGTGACGCGTGACGGTGATGAGCCAAGCGTCATCCGTAAAATCGAGTTCGCGTCCGAGCGCGTCGAGCCACGAGAAGAAGATGTCGCGTTTCGTGGAGCGCGATTCGATCAGGACGAATTGCTCATCCGTTTTGGGAAGTGACTTGACGAGGGCGCGACGCGGGGCGTCGGTGGCTTTGCCGCCTTCGATGCGGAACGTGTCGAGGCGTGCGTGCCAGCGTTTCGCCGCGTCGCAATATGGACAGCGCGGGTGTCGCTCGTCGCTGTCGAAGTAAGGGCGCGCGGGTGCGTCGGCAGTTAAGTCTCCCGGCGTCGGAGCGTGGCGTTTGATCTCGGAGTAGGCCGTGCGCGGCGCGAGGCCAAGTTGCTTCGTGAAGAGATCGAAGATGCAGGCGAGACACACGAGCCTCGTGTAAGCGTTGACCGTGCCGGGCGGAAAATCGCTAAAATCCAGAGCACGTTTTTTCTGAGCTGTTGCCATGAAGTTATTTTACAGCAGGGAGTGGGTTTTTACCGGACAGGGAAGGCAGGGGCGTGACGACAAATGATTCTGAAAGATAATCCGCAAACGCGCGCGCGCGCCGCGACAATCGTCCGTGAGGGCGGCCTCATAGCCTTTCGCACGGACACGTTCTACGGCCTCGGCGCAGACCCTTTCAACCGCGACGCGCTGCAACAACTGCTCGCGTTGAAGGGCAGGGAAGACGGCAAACCGATCCTCGTCGTCATTAGCGACGCGTTCGAGGTGGCGCGTTTCAACGAGCGCGGCGGGAGATTGTTCGACGCCGTGAGCGCGCGCCATTGGCCGGGGGCGTTGACGCTGGTGGTCAGCGCGCGCCCGGAGTTGCCGGAAGAATTGACGGCGCGGACGGAAACAATCGGGCTGCGCCTGCCCGCCGACGGAGAGGTCTGCGAACTCGTGCGCGCGTGCGGCGGCGCGCTGACGGCGACGAGCGCGAACCGTGCGGGAGAGCCGCCCGCACGCACGGCTGAAGAGGTCGCACAGGCTTTCCCCGACGGCCTCGCACTAATAGTTGACGGCGGCGCGACGCGCTCGCAGGAACCCTCGACCGTGCTCGATGTCAGTCGTGGCGAGGCGCGGCTGATACGCGAAGGCGCGGTCGGCTGGCACGAGTTGCAGGAGACGCTCAGGGATGCGGAATGAGGGAAGGATTGTCAGTAGCCCGTGGCCAGCATCAATAGTCAGTAGCCGGTTGTCCGTTGCGTGTGGCAATCGCACGAGCGGCTAAAGAAGGATTTGAACAACTGACCACGGACAACGAACTGCTGACGCTTGCTCGCTACTTGCTCACCGTCAGATTGCGCACGAAAGTCCAATCCGCTCCGGGAGCGACCTTGATGTTGCCGACGTTCTTGCGCGCGATGACCATGTTGTTGGCGTACCAGAGCGGGAGCATCGGGACTTCGCGGCTGATCAAATCCTGCGCCTCTGCGTAGAGAGTTTTGGCTTTGGCGCGGTCGGCGGTTGTGACGGCCTCGCCCAAAATCTTGTCGAGTTCGGCGTTGCGGTAGCGTCCGCGGTTGAAGTTTCCGCCCGTCAGGAAGGTAAAGAGGTCGCGCAGAAAGATCGGGTCTTGATTGCCTCCCACCCACCGGCCAGCGGTGAGTTGATACTGGCCGTTGCGCTGCGCCTCGCGGAGCGTGTTGTCTTCGAGCGTTTCGATATTGACGGGGATGCCGACTTCGCGCAGCGAGTTCTGCATTACGCCCG
>DASPJG010000445.1:0-6231 GCA_035628755.1 Pyrinomonadaceae bacterium | reverse complement strand
CCATCGGATTCGGAACGCAGGAACTTCTGATAGTTCTCCTGATCGTCTTCGTCCTCTTCGGCGCGAGCCGTTTGCCGCAACTCGCCAAGGCGCTCGGACAGAGTAAGCGCGCCTTCAAAGATGGATTGGACGAAGCCGACGAGGAGGCGCGGGTCGAAGCGACGCGCCGCCGCGAACGCCTCAACGCCGCCCAGCCGACGCTGAGAGAAGAAGAACTCTCCTCCGAGAAATACACAGCCAACAAGCCGCGCTGAACAGTCGGCTGCGCGCGAGCCTGACATAAAAAAGAGTCGCCGCCTTCATGCCGGGACGACTGCGGCGACTCTTTAAGTCCAGTTAGAGAGCCCGTTATCCGGCCTTTTGCCCGACGACGAGCGTGGCCTTGATGGTGAGCGAGAAAGTTGCCTCGTTTCGCTCCTCTTCAATAATTCGTTTCACCTCCGAGATGACGCGCCCGCGCCCCTCCTCGTCTTCACCGAGCGGTTCGAGCCAGTTCTGCAAGAGGAAATCCCTGATGAGCGGCGCGTTGAGAAATTCTTCGCCCGACTCGTAGTCGAACTCCTCAATGTTCGTCCACGTCTGAACCAGATCGAGACCTTCACGGGCGGCCAGTGTTTCCACTTCGGCGACGGTCGGGCGTTCGGTGATCAGTTGCTCCACGATGGGCGATTGTTCGAGCCTGTCCGCGTTCAACAGGGCTTCCCAGTAGATCGAATAGAACTCGCCGAAGCTTGAAGCGGTCGGCAGCATCAAGGCGACGGTCGCGCCCGGGGCGGCGACGCGCACCATCTCGGCCAACACTTCCGGCAGACGCTCCACCGCGACGAGCGAAGCATCGCCGAGCACGAGATCAAATTGCTCGTCCTCGAACGCCAGCGCTTCGAGTTGGGCAGCGCGAAACTCCGTCACTTCGTTCAACTTCGTGGCGGCGGCCTTCGCCCGCGCCAACGCGAGCCGCGCTTCGCTCTCGTCCACCCCGATCAAAGTCACGTCCTCACCCGCGCGTTCTTTAATCGCCAGCGCGTGGCCGCCCGTGCCCGCCGCGACGTAAAGCGCGTGGCCTGCTTTCGGCACTTGCACATGCTCATCCATCAACCCCGCAAAACGCTCGCCCCAATCGGTCGCGATGTACAGGTCGTGCAGGAAAGCCAACTCTCTGTCAGTCTTGTTCTCACTCATAAAAATTAAATGCTCAAGAAGCTGCGATGAACGATGAACTAAAGCCGGACTGCTTTTCATTCATCATTCCCGGTTCCTCCTTCATTGTCGTCTCTGTAATATACGTGGCCGCGCAGTTGTTCCGGCAGACAGGCCATTTCATTTTTAGCGCGCGGATCGTCGTGGACATAACGGTAGCCGCTGCCATAGCCGGAACGCTTCATCAGCGGCGTGACGGCGTTGCGCAGGTGCAGGGGCACGGGTTCGCGCGCCGTCTCCTGCGCATCCTCGGCGGCGGCGAAGTAGGCGCGCTTGACGGAGTTCGATTTGGGCGCGCGCGCGAGATAAATCGTCGCCTGTGAGAGCGGGTAGAGTGCTTCCGGCAGACCGATGAGCGCGGTGATCTGCGCGGCGGCGGCGGCCTGCGTTATCGCCTGCGGGTCGGCCAGCCCCACGTCTTCGGAGGCGAGAATGCAGAGTCGGCGCGCGATGAAGAGCGGGTCAGCCCCGCCCTCAATGAGCCGTGCGAGCCAGTAGAGCGCGGCGTTCGTGTCCGAGTTGCGCAAACTCTTGATGAGCGCGGAGGCGAGATTGTAATGCTCCTCGCCGCCCTTGTCGTAGGCGTAGCGCGCGCGCCCCAATGCCTCGACCGCAATCTCGTCGGTGATATGACGCGCCCCTGTCTCGTCGGGCGAAGTTGACTCGACCGCCGCTTCGAGCGCGGTGAGCGCGACGCGCGCATCGCCGCCCGCCGCCCGCGCGAAACGCGCGAGCACTTCGTCCGAGATTTGCGGGTGCAAGTTTGCCAGACCGCGCGCTTCGTCCGTCAGGGCGCGGCGGATGAGCGATGCGATGTCCGTTTCGGTCAGCGGTTCGAGCGAGAGCACGCGCGAGCGCGAGAGCAGCGCGCTGATGACTTCAAACGAAGGGTTCTCAGTGGTCGCGCCGATGAGCGTCACCGTGCCTTCTTCGACGGCGGGCAGCAGCGCATCCTGCTGCGCCTTGTTGAAGCGATGAATTTCGTCAACGAAGAGGACGGTGCGGCGTCCCGCGCGTTTGGTCTCGCGCGCCTCGCTGATGGCCGCGCGTAAATCCTTGACGCCGGAGAAGACTGCGGAGAGCGGGATAAACTCGGCTTCGCTGTGGCGTGCGAGCAGGCGCGCGAGCGTCGTCTTGCCCGTGCCGGGCGCGCCCCAGAGAATCAGTGACGGCAGCGCGCCCTCGCCCTCGATCAGGCGGCGCAGGATGCGACCCTCGCCGATCAGATGGCGTTGCCCGACAAACTCTTCGAGCGTGCGTGGCCGCATCCGCTCGGCGAGCGGCGCATCGGCTGGCGTGGCGGTCTCCGCAGCGGCGTCGGGTTCGGGTTCGTCAAACAGGGTATCGGTTTTACGTCGCGGCATCCGTGTACCATCCCAAGTTGAATTACGCCCGGAGAAATTGACGCCCGCGCGGGCGTATTCCGGCCTAAAAATTCTTTCGCTTATCAGGAGATTTGCTATCATAGCTTAACACAATTTCCGGGCATGTTGCGGGAGCGCGACAGTGGCCGAATTCGTCCAAAGTCTTGGATGGAACGTTCGCCGCGCGTTGTTCGTATAGGAGGTCGGGCGCACGGGCGGGCATAATATTTCCGACGCGCGCAGAGGAAGTTCAAGACAGGGAAGTTGAGGTGGAAGAGATGAATGATACTTTAAGAGTTGTCGGAATAATCGCGCTTGGTTTAGTGGTGTTGGTAATTGGCGTGCCTTTGTTGCTCGCGGCGGCTGGCATCGTCCTGAGCGGCATCGGCATGATTATCGGTCTGGCCGTCGCCGTGATCAAACTCGCCGTCGTCGTCGCTATCGGCTATCTCGCGCTCGTCGCCATCCGCGCCTTGATGCGTTGAAGCCCGCGACCGTCGCAGACCGTCACGCGCCCGCTCTTTCCTCCACCTTCGAGCGGGCGCGTTGCCGTTCTATCAACCTGAAATATCTATTATCGGAGAGTTTATGTACTGCCAGACGTGCGGCACGGAAATTCAAACGGGTCTCAACTACTGCAACCGCTGCGGCGCGGCGGTGAATGCGTCTCTTTCGTCTCTGCCGACCAGACAAGAAGCGTTTCTGGTTGACATTAAAAGCCCCGTGCGCACGCTCGGCACGGCGATCACGCTGACCACTCTGCTCGGCTTCATCATCCTCTTCTTCTCGCTGGGCGGTCTGGCTTCGGCTGAGAGGCCGCTGCCGTCCGAACTGTTAGGCATCCTGAGCGTCGCCGGTCTGTTGCTGATCCTGATCGTAGACGTGATGCTGATTCGCATCCTGTCGCGCCTCGTCCAACTCCCCGTCGCCCCTCCATCGCTTCCATCTCCATCAAAGCGACCCGAATCGAGAGAACTCCACACACCAACAGCGCAAACCTACATGCCCGCTTCGACCGACCCGCTGCCCGTTCCGAGCGTGACAGAGCACACGACGCGCACCTTTCATTCCATCTACGAAGAGCCGCGCGCTAAAAGCTAGCCCGCGTTTTCGTCGAAGTTAATTCGCGCATGCGGTTGTTGAGATGTCAAAGCCGACATCGGGCTTGTGCGTTCAGCGAGTGTGATGCTCCGCGCCCGCAGCCTCTACGGCGAGACGCAACTCGCGGAACATGCGCGCCAAGTCTTTCGGCTGGTAATGCGCGTTGAGGCCGCTCGGGTTCGGCAGCACCCAGACGGACGTTTCCCCGATGGCTTCCGGCTGGAGACCGAGCTTGGCCTTTGGGCGGTCGAACGCCGTGCGGTATGCGCCAACGCCGAGCAGGGCGAGAAACGCGGGACGATAACGCCGCACTTTGGCCTTCAACTTTCGTCCGCCTTCGACATACTCTGCGGGAGATAGTTCGGCGGCGGTAGCGGTCGCGCGGTCGACGACGTTAGTGATCCCGTAGCCGTGCGCGAGAAGTTCGTGTTCCTCGAAGGGCGAGAGCAACCTGTCTGTAAAGCCGGAGGCGTGCAGGGCAGGCCAGAAGCGATTGCCGGGGCGGGCAAAGTGGTGGCCGACCGCTGCCGTGTACAGGCCGGGGTTGATGCCGCAAAACAGCACGCGCAAGTTCGGCGCGATCACAGACGGGACGGTCTTCCCCTCGGCGGCCAGCAGTTCTTCCTTTGAAGGTTTATGAATGTTTGGCTTCTCCGCCATACACACTCTCGAACGCATCACACGTTGAAGCGGAAGTGAACCACGTCGCCTTCCTGCATGACGTACTCTTTGCCTTCGAGGCGGAGCAAGCCCTGTTCGCGGGCGGCGGCATAAGAACCGGCGCGCGTGAGGTCTGCGTAGCTGACGATCTCGGCGCGGATGAAACCGCGTTCGATGTCTGAGTGGATCGTGCCTGCGGCCTGCGGGGCGCGCGTGCCACGCGGGATCGTCCACGCGCGCACCTCTTTTTCGCCCGCCGTCAAAAACGACATGAGACCGAGCAGCCGGTACGCGCTTTTGATCAGGTCGTCCACGCCGCTGCCTTCGACTCCGAGCGATTGCAAATAGCCCTGTCGATCTTCGGGCGATAGTTCGACGAGTTCGGCCTCGATCTGCGCGCAGATGACGACCGACTCGGCTGCCTCGCGCTCGGCCAGCGCGCGCACCGCTTTAACGTGCGCGTTCTCTTCGGGCGCGGCGAGCGTGGCCTCGTCCACGTTGGCCGCGTAAATCGTCGGCTTCATCGTGAGGAGAAAGAGCGTGCGCGCCGTGGCGCGTTCTTCGTCCGTCATCGGGACGAGGCGCGCGGGTTGGCCTTCGGAAAGCACAGGCAGGAGTTTGTCTATCAACGCGATTTCGGCCAGCGCGGTTTTGTCGCCGCCCTTAGCGGTCTTCTGCGCGCGTTCGCGGCGGCGTTCGACGGAGGCGAGGTCGGCGAGCGCGAGTTCGATCTGGATGGTCTCGATGTCGCGTTCGGGGTTGACCGAGCCTTCGACGTGGATGATGTTATCGTCCTCGAAGCAGCGCACGACCTGAATCACGGCATCCGTCTCGCGGATGTTGGCGAGAAACTGGTTGCCAAGCCCTTCGCCTTTTGACGCGCCGCGCACCAGCCCCGCGATGTCCACGAACTCGACGGTCGCCGGGATGATCGTGTTCGTTTTGACGATCTGGGCGAGCGGCGCGAGGCGTTCGTCGGGGACGGGAACGACGCCGACGTTGGGATCAATGGTGGCGAAGGGGTAGTTGGCGGCGAGCGCGGAAGTCTGCGCCGTGAGCGCGTTGAAAAGCGTGGACTTGCCGACGTTCGGCAGCCCGACAATACCTGCGCGGAGCATGGATGAACCTCTCTAAATTAAACACACGCGATTTGCTTGCGGATAAGTTCTTTTACACCGTGGGGCGCGGAAAGGCAAAAGCAAAAAAGCTCCTGCGGACTTCGCGCGCAGGTTCGCGTATAATCTCGCGCGCCGCCGGTCGAACGCGCTGCTCGCGGTCGCCGGATTGATTTTCAAATTCGTCCACACACGTTAAAGCGTCAGACGCACTTGCACATGGCATTCATTCTCGCGCTCGTCGCCATCACGAGCGGCGCGCTCGTCACATACCTGTACGACCGCGACGCACACTTTCTCGCGCGCCTCTGCGCCGGGGCGTGTACGGGACTGGCCGCCCTCGGTCTCGTCGGCTTTCTCTTCGCATCGTTTCTGGGTCTGACACACGCGTCTCTGATCGCCTCCGCCGTCGTCGTCGCCGCGCCTCTCGCATTGTTGTCCAGAAGTGAGTGGCGCGCGCGCGTGCGGTTCGACGCCGCGGAAGCGTGGCGCGACGTGACGAGCGCGATCACACGACCGCAGGCGGCGACGACGGGCGTGCTCGTCCTCTTCGTCGCGTGCGCGTTCGTCTTCTGGCAGGTCTTCGAGCGCGCGATGTTCGTGCGCGGCGGCGAGATTTTCACGGGCGTCGATAACAACCTCGGCGATTTGCCGTTTCACCTGAGCATCATCACGGGTTTCGTTTACGGTGAGAATTTCCCTCCGGTGCACCCTGAATACGCGGGCGCGCGTTTGACTTACCCGTTCATCGTGGACTTCGTGGCGGCGATGTTCGTGCGCGCCGGGGCGACGCT
>DASPJG010000444.1:0-2757 GCA_035628755.1 Pyrinomonadaceae bacterium | reverse complement strand
ACGGGCGAGTCGGGGACGGGCAAAGAGGTGGTCGCGCGCGCCATCCACCGGCGCAGCCAGCGCGCGGGAAACGCTTTCGTCGCCGTCAACTGCGGCGCGATCCCGGCGGAGTTGATCGAGTCGGAACTGTTCGGCCACGTGCGCGGGTCGTTCACGGGCGCGACGATGGACAGGCGCGGCCTCTGGCAGGAGGCGCACCTCGGCACGATCTTCCTCGACGAGATCACGGAGACGACGCCCGCCTTTCAGGTAAAACTCCTGCGCGCCTTGCAGGAGGGCGAGATTCGCCGCGTCGGCTCGAACCACACCCTGCAAGTTGACGTGCGGATCATCGCCGCCACGAACCGCGACGTGGAAGGCGAGATGCACGACGGGCGTTTCCGGCAGGACTTGCTCTATCGCCTGAACGCCGTGACGCTGCATTTGCCTCCCTTGCGGGCGCGCAGCGAGGACATCATGCCGCTTGCGCGCCGCTTCGCCGAGCGGGCGAAGCGCGCGGGCGAGCGTCCCGTCAGCTTTTCGCGCGAGGCCGTCAGTCTTCTGGAGAGTTACTCTTGGCCGGGGAACATCCGCGAACTGGAAAACTCCATCGTGCGCGCGACCGCGCTCTGCGACGGAATCGTGCGCCCCGAAGACCTGCCCGAACGCATCAGCAAAGCGGTCAGCGAGCCGCCGCCGCTGCAAGCGCAGGAAGCAATTGCGGCAACGCAGCCGGAGACGGGCGAAAGCGAGGATCACCTGCTCTCACTTTCGGAACTCGAATGCCGTCATATTCGCCACGTGCTCGAACGCACGCACGGCAACAAGCAGGCCGCCGCGCGCATCCTCGGCATTGACCGCAGCACGCTCCAACGCATGATCAAGCGACACAATCTGGAAGAAGTTAAAACGGAAACCGGCGGGGCGTAAGGCGGTTTGAACGCTCGGATTCATTCACCCGAAACATTGCTAACGCAGCGTGCGGACGTATTCGACCATGCGCACCCACTCGTTGTCGGCCATCTCGTTGATGCGAACGCCGATGAGATAGCCGCGTTCGGACGACGTTTGTGAGAGTTGTTCGTAGCGGACGGGCGTGGCGCGAATCTCGACGTGGCCGGAGGGAAGGTAGAGCGTGATCAGCAACGGCCTGCCGATGACGCGCGCGAAATCGTCGCCGATGCGCAGCGTCGGGACGATGAAGGCGAGGCCGGTTTCGCTGATGTTGCGCGTGCGTCCGACGAGTCTCAGCGTGCGGCGGGGCGCGTGAATGGCGATGTTATTGGCGTCGTTCGCGGCTTGAGCGGAGAGTTGGAAAAGCAACCGCGCATCTAGTTGCGCGGTGAGTCGCGGTTCGCGGCTGCCGGTGCGATTATGCCGCCTCGATAGATGCGTCGCGCCCAATGCCCGCCTCCTGTTGACGGCGGGAAACGTCCCGCGCGATTGTTGTGATCTGTTCGATGGTGAAGGGTTTCGCCACCACCCAATCAACTCCTGCCGCCTTCTGCGCGTTCGAGCCGACGGCCTCGCCCCAGCCCGTGATGATCGCGAGCGGGATGTGCGCGTCGCGTTCGCGCACCGACCGCGCCAGTTCCCAGCCGCTCATGCTCGGCAAGCCCACGTCCATCAGGACGGCGGCAAACCCGGCATCCGCGAACAGCGCGAGCGCCTCGCGCCCGCTTCCGGCCACCACCACTTCGTGGCCTTCCGCTTCCAGAATGTCGCGCAGCAGTTCGCGCACGGATTCCTCGTCGTCAACCACTAAAAACTTCGTGCGGAACGATTCGGCCACCGTCGCGGGCACGGAGGGGATGGCGTTCGCCTGCGGCTTCGCGGCGTTCTTGGCGGACGGCAGCGTGATGCGGAAACAAGTGCCCCTGCCCGTCTCCGATTCGACTTCGACCGCCCCTTCGTGGCGACGGATGATGCCGTAAGAGACCGCCAGACCGAGTCCCATGCCCGCCTTGCCCTTCGTCGTGAAGAACGGATCGAAGATGCGCGAGCGCACTTCGTCGCTCATCCCCGTGCCGGTGTCAGCCACGGAAATTTCCACCGCCCCGCCCGCCTCGCGCGTGGCGAGCGTGAGCGTGCCGCCCGCAGGCATCGCGTCCACGGCGTTGAAGACCATGTTGACCAACACTTCGCGCAACTCCGACTCGTCGCCCAAAACCAGAGCCTTCGAACTGATCTTGAGTTCGAGGTTGATATGGACGCTCGCGGCCTCGGCGTGATCCTTCCAGCGCGGGCGCGTGATCTCGCTCACGTCCAGCAGCAGTTGATCCACGGCCACGGGCGAGAAGGCGTGGTCGCGCCGCTGGCGTGCAAAGTCTTGAATCCGCTTGATGGTCTTCGCGCCGTCCTTCGCCGTCTTGATGATGATCTCAAGGCCGCTCTCGATTTTGGTTGGGTCGCTGGTGTTCAAAAGCAACTGCGCGCGGCCAAGTATGCCGGCGAGCGTGTTGTTGAAGTCGTGCGCCACGCCAGAGGCGAGTTCGCCGAGCGCGGACAATTTTTCGATCTGCGAATACTGCTCGCGAATGCGTTCCTGCTCGGCGATGTAATGCGAAAGTTCTTCGACGTGGCGTTCGGCCTGTTCGGCCTGCGCCTTCGCCGCCTCGGCGCGCGCCGCCGCTTCGGCTTCCGCCTTGGCCGAGGCCGCCGTCACTTCGAGGTTCTTGAGATAGGTGCGATAGGTCAGGTAGATGCTGGCGATGAAGGGCGTCGTGGCGATGACGGCGTAAGGGCCGAACATGCCGACGAGTTTCGCCGTGATGACGG
>DASPJG010000443.1:0-4583 GCA_035628755.1 Pyrinomonadaceae bacterium | reverse complement strand
CGCGGGCACGGTCGCCAGTCCCTCGGCTTCGATGGCGCGGATGAGCGCGTCATAGTGCGCGTGCGCGCCGCTCACGATCTGCGGTCGCATCAGGAGCAGGCCGATGGTCTTCTCCGGGTCGAGTCGCACATTGCCGCTTCTGCCCGCGCGTCGCTCGTACCACGAACGATATGACTCGAACGACTCGAACAGGGCGTCGGCATCCGGGTGATAGATGGCGACGGCGGGCATGGATTCGGGGGGCGGAAGTTCGATCCGGTCGAAGCGTTCGTCGGCGGTGTAATGCTTGAGCGCGAGGAGCAGCATCGCGCGGATGTTGGCGGGCGTGGGTTGCAGGAAGTAGCAGAAGATCGAGAGGTAGTGCTTCGCGTCGCGCAGGCGTCCGGCGTTCGGCACGACGCGCAGCAGCGCGGGCAGACGCTCGATGTAGCGCAGGTATTGCGTGTGGCTCGCGCCCTTGCGCCCGCGGCGCGCGCGCGCCTGCTCGCCCATCCATGCCCCGACGCGCCCCGCCAGACGCCGCGCCATTCCCTCGCCCGCGCCTTCGCCCGCCTTCTCTTTCCCGACGCTTTCCTCCGTCGCTTCGCGTCCGAACCGCAGACGCCCCATGCGCGTCTGCCGCATCAATTCCGGCATGCAGTTGATGACGATGACCGCGCGGTGAGTCGTTTTATACTTTTCCAGCAGCGGGACGAGACGCCCCGCATTCTCGCCGTCCGTGACGTGGATCACGAAGACCACTTCCGACTCTTCCAACTCGCGCTCGATCTCCCGCCACTGCGCTTCGTCCAGCGGCGCGCCGAAGTTGTAGGCCGCGACGCGCAAGCCCGGCGCGCAGCTACGCTCGATGTCGCGCTCGGCCTGCTTGAGCGGCGCGAGCAGGCTTGAGCCGACGTAGAGCACGGTGAGCTTAGGCGACGCCTTCAATGCGATCCTCCAATCCGGTGAAGATGTCGCGCAGGCGTTCGATCATGTCGGCCTCGGCTTGCCAGAAGCCGCGCCCCTCTGCTTCGAGCAGGCGTGCGACGAGCGAGCGTGCCGAATGCGGGTTGAGTTCGCGCAGCCGTTCAAGCATCTGATTGTCGAGCACGAAAGTCTCGGCCACTTCCGTGTAGACCCAATCGTCAACCGCATCTGCGGTCGCGCTCCACCCGAACGTGTTGGCGACGTGGCTCTCGATCTCGGCCACGCCCCGGAAGCCGTGCTTGAGCATGCCTTCGTACCATTTCGGGTTGAGCGTCTTCGTGCGCGTCTCAAGGCGGATGGCCTCTTCCACCGAACGCACCTTCGCCTCGCGCGAGAGCGTGTCGGACAGGTAAATGGCCGGACGCGTCTCCGACTGTTTCTCGACCGCCTTCGAGACGCCGCCCAGATACTCGAAATAATGATCAACGTCCGTGATGCCGATCTCGAACGAGTCGATGTTCTGATAAGTCGCTTCCACGCGCGCGAGCGCGCCGTTTAAAGCCGTGCGCGCCTCGCGTCCTTCGAGCGCGCGCCCCTGCGCATCGCGCCCGTAGGCGAAACACTTGCGCGTGACGAAAAGGTCGGCCAGCGTGTCGTCCGCTTCCCACTGCGAATCCATGACCATGAAGTTGACGTTCGTGCCGTAGTTGCCCGCCGCGTTTGAGAACACGCGTAGCGCGGCCTCTTCAAACGGGCATGCCCCCGCTTCCATGCGCGCGTGGATGTTGCGCCGCACGTAGTTTGACTCCGGCGGTTCGTCGAGCGCGGCGACGCACTGCACGGCGCGGTCGAGCAAGCCCATCGTCGCGCCGAAGAGATCGCGGAAGATGCCCGAGACGGTCATCACCACGTCAATGCGCGGACGGCCTAATTGTTCGAGCGGGATCGCTTCAACGTCTGTAACGCGGTTCATCGCGTCGCGCACGGGGCGCACGCCGAGCAGCCACAGGGCTTGCGCCACGCCCTCGCCCTGCGTCTTGATGTTGTCGAGACCCCAGAGGACGAGCGCCATCGCTGCCGGGTAGCGGCCATGCTCGGCGCGGTGGCGTTCGAGCAAAAGTTTGACGACGCGCTCGGCGCGCGCGAAGGCGAGATCAGAGGGCACGCCGTAAGGGTTGACGGCGTGCGTGTTTCTGCCGGTCGGCAGGATGGCCGGGTTCTGCACGATGTCCGCCCCCGGCCCCGGCTCGATGTACTCGCCGCGCAGCGCGCGCGCAAAGGCGTCCAACTCCCGGTTGTCCTCTAACTGCGCCGCGATCTTTTCCAACAGCGCGAAGACGCGCCGCGATTCGGCGACAGGCACGCGCGCCGTCGTCTCCAACCACGCGGAGGCGGCCTCGCTTCCGTCTCGCAGAAACCGCCCGACGGCCTCGCGCGTGAACGCCTCAACCTGTTCGCGCGCCTGCAAACTTTTCTCACTCAACTTCGCCGCCGCGTCATTCGTCGTCAAAGTTGATTCGAGAGCCAGGCCGTCTTCGATGAGTTGCGGGAGCGCGCGCGCGCCCGTCTCCGGCCTGTCGAACGAGGCGACCATGCGTAGCAGGTCGGCGCGCTCGTCGGCGACGGTCGCGCGCCCGAAGACGTGCAGCCCCGTGGGGATCAAACGCTCTTCGATCTCAGACACCTGCTCGCACAGTTCGAGCACGCGCCGGTCGCGCTCAGCTTTGGCGAGCCGTTGTTGTTCGCTAATCTCGGTCATGTTTGAACCGGCTATTGCTGCGGGACGGAGAGACTCTAACGGGCGCACATAAAATAATCAGCTTTCACCGCTTTGTAAATGAGAATGTGGGAAACGGCCTGATGAAAATTTTAAATTCCGGCCAGAGGTTCGCAGGCTACTTCAACGCAGGCAAGTACACGTAACGCCCGCCAAGAGCTTGCGCCAACGCCTGTCCTTCGCCGCCCGACGTGAAACGATTCTGCGTGTCTACCACCACCGAAGCGACGCCCGTGCGTTGCAGTGCGACGCCGATTTTTTCGACTTCACTTTTGATTCGTCGCCTGACGCTCGCGCGGTCTCCGCCGATGCGCCCGTCGCCCGGCACGTTCGCGCGGCCATCTGTAAAAACCAGCAGGACGATGCGCGCCGTCGTCCCCCGCGCGGCGCGCTCGCTCATTTCGAGGGCGCGCAGCAGGCCGGAAGTGAGCGGCGTCGCCCCGCCGACGGGGAGCGCGTCGAGCAGGCGATAGGCTCGCGCGCTCGACTGGCTGGGTTGGAGCAACACGCGCGCCGCCTGTTCGCGAAACGCGATGAGCGCGACGCGGTCGCGGTTAACGTAAGACTCGCGGAGCAGGCGCGCCAGCGCACCTTTGGCCTGCGAGATGCGATTGAGCGCCATGCTGCCCGAAGTGTCCACTGCGAAGATAAAGAGCGTCCCGGCGCGGCGGCTGAAATGTTTATAACGAAAGTCGCCCGCCTCGACCGCAATCGCGCGCACAACGTTTCCGGCGCGCGGGCGAGACGCCTGCGACGCGGCGGCAACTCGCAGGGTCGCGTCGAGCGCGAGCTTCAGGTCGGCGGTATCGCCTCGGCGACGTGCGACGGCGCGCGCGTAACGCCCGCGCGTGTGGCTCGAAGCTTCGCGCGAGTTGGCCTGACGACGCGCGCGTGAAGCGGACTTTGCGGGCAACTTCTTCACGCCGGGTTTCTCTTCGAGAAAAGCGGGCAACTTCGCATCGAGCGGTGGCGCAGGGCGTTCCTCGTTTTGCGCCTGCGGCGTGCGCGCGTCGTCCGTGCCGCGCGGGTCGCGTTTCTCATTGCCCCCGCCAATGTCGTTTCCGCCCGTCTCGTCCGGCGGAGTTTTTTTCGGCGGGCGTGGCCGCGAGTTCGTCGCGCCGGACTCGCCCGCGTCGCCCGCAGGTTCGCCCGCGCCGAACAATTCTTCGGCGGTCTGTTCGATCTGCGAGCCGCCGTCGGTTTGTTCTAACGGGTCGCGGCGCAGGCGGTGGCGGAGAGCCATCGCGGCCACGCGGCGCACGTCCGCGGGCGCGGCCTCCTTCCGATTTTCAAACGCGGCCAGAGCGCGCGCCGCACGGGCGATGGTCAACTCGCCGCGATGCCCGTCAACGCTGAGACGCCCGCACAACTCGGCGATGCCGCGCACGAGTTCCGTCGAGAGCCGCACATTTTTAACAGCCGTGCGCGCGCGGACGAGACGGCGGCGAAGCCGCGCCTGTTCGAGTTCCCAGGCGGCGCAGAAGGCGGCGGGGTCTCGGTCGAATGCTTCGCGGCGCGTGATGATCTCGACGCGTTCTTCAAAGTCCGTGGCGGTGCGAATCTCCGTGTAGAGGCCGAAGCGGTCGAGCAGTTGTGGCCGGAGTTCGCCTTCTTCGGGGTTGCCCGAACCGGCGAGCACGAACTCCGCCGGATGCTCCATCGAGACGCCCTCGCGTTCGACGCGATTGCGCCCCGAGGCGGCCACGTCGAGCAGCAGGTCAACGAGGTGGTCTTCGAGCAGGTTCACTTCGTCAATGTAGAGGAAGCCGCGATGCGCGCGCGCGAGCAGACCCGGCTCGAAAGTTTTGACTCCTTCCCTGATCGCGCGTTCGAGATTGATCGCGCCCACAACCCGATCCTCCGTTGCGTTCAGAGGCAGATCAACGACGGGCACGGAAGC
>DASPJG010000442.1:0-2881 GCA_035628755.1 Pyrinomonadaceae bacterium | reverse complement strand
CAAAGTCTCTGGCGAGCCGGACACGGTTTGCCAGTGAAACTTGATCCGCCCCCGTGCCCGTCAGGCGACGCATCTCGCCGGGGTGCGGCGTGAGAATGAGCGGGGCTTCCGGCGTGCCGTGCAAGTCGGCAGGCCAGGGAGCGAGGGCGTTGAGTCCATCGGCGTCAATAACGAGCGGGGCGCTACGGCCTTCGACGACAGCGCGCACGAGGCGGCGGATGTGTTCGGCAGACGTGAGGCCGGGGCCGATGGCGAGCGCATCGGCACGCACGGCGAGTTGTAACGACTGTTCGATGCCGGTCTCGCTCAAGGTAAGTTCGTCGGCGTGCGCGCCTGCCTGCTTGTCCTCGGTCGTCTCAGCCAGTTCGAACGTCATCACTTCGGGCATCACACGCGCTTCGACGGCGGGCAGGGCTGATGCGGGCGTGACGACCGTGACGAGTCCCGCACCGGAGCGCATCGCCGCGTTACCGCACAGCACTGCCGCGCCGGACATCCGGCGCGAACCCGCGATGACGAGGGCGTGGCCGTGCGTGTTTTTGTAGGAGCCGGGACGGTAGCGCGTCTGTGCGAGCCACGCACGCGCGTCGCGGTCTTCGGTCAGAAAGAGTTGGGATTCGGCGGCATCGACAAGGGCGGCGGGAGAGCCGATGTCCGCGACGAGCAATTCGCCGTTGAAGTAAGAGGCGGGCGGCAGGACGTTCGCAGGCTTGGGCGCGGTGAAGGTGACTGTCAGATCAGCTCGCACGGCTTCGCCGATTAACTCGTCTGCGTCGGCGTTGAGGCCGGAGGGTAAATCGAGCGAGACGATAAGGGGGCGGCCTTCGACGCGTCTCGGGCGGGCATCTCTGATTTCCGAGAGATGCCCGATGATCTTCGCATAAATACCTTCGAGCGGGCGGGTGAGACCCGTGCCAAACAACGCGTCAACAATCACGTCGTAACTTTTGTGCGTTGTCTGAAACGCGTCCCACATCGCTTCATCCGTAAATTCCCTGAAAGATAGAAGCGGCGTCTGCCCGGTTTCCGGCATGGCAGACGCGAGTTGGCGGGCAATCTCGTAATTTGTGCGCGCGTCGCCGCGCGTGTCCTCGACCCGCCCGAAAAGAATGGCTTCTACCGATGCGCCTTTAAGCGACAGAATACGCGCCAGCGCCGCCCCGTCGCCCCCGTTGTTGCCGCGCCCGCAAAGTATGAGAATGTGAAGACCGGAGATGTCGTTTGAGAAGCGGGAAGCGATGGCGCGCGCCGATGCGTTTGCGGCTGTCTCCATGAGAAGGAGAGAAGGCGTGGCATAGCGTTCCGTGGTCAGGCGGTCAATTTCGCGCATCTCGGCGGCTGTTATAACTTTGAGCACAGCGCGGATGATAAGGAGAGAATTACTTGCGGGTCAATGGATTTAAGGGCAGCATCGCCAGAAATGCGCTAAAACAGGCACAAAAAAAGAGAGCCGTCTGCTCTCTCTCACTCCGTCCGCGCCTGCCGCTAACCTCTCGCCGTCCTGTTGTAATCATAGGAAATGATGAATCTCTGGGGTTCTCCAGAAAAATTGTCAAAATTGTTGTACGGGGCAAAAACGCCGGAAAATAGCAATAACGGGGCATAAAAGGAAAAGAGCCGGGTTAGTTTTAAACTAACCCGGCTCTTTTTACCCGCAACTAAAATGTGCTGGTCAGACTTTTGCGCCCAAAAGAGGCAAATTATCTGTTCGACGCTTAGTTCTGTGCGTCTTTGCGGCGTTTGCGGATGCGCGCGGCCACTCCCGCCAGACCCGTGCCGAGCAAGAGCATGGTGGCCGGTTCAGGCACGGCTGCCGTTTGATTGCCCGTTAAACCGGCGGTCAAATTGGCCGTTTCGCCGGACTGGACGAAAATATTAGGCAGTGTGACGGAGAAGGAACCGCTCCCGCTCGCGTTAGAGAACGTGAAGGTCTGAACCGGGTTGTCGAACACGATGCTGACCCCGCCGACGTTGGGCGTTGAGATCGTGCCTGAGACAACGGCGGTGTAAGTCGTCTCCTGACCGCCTTCTATTCCAGAAGGGGCGGTGAAGGTGAGATTGAGCGTGAAATTACCGCTCACGGGCGTCTCACCTACGCTTGACGCCAGCACGAACGTGCCGATGCGATCAGCGCCGCTGAAGGAGCCGACGCCTCCGGCGGTCGTCGCAGTAAAGGTATTGCCGGTGAAAGTTAGGAAACTGGCGGCAGTTCCAGTGACTGTCCCTGAAGAAGTACCCGAGACCGTCACCGGATCGGCTTTAGCGATCTGCCCGGCGCCGAAGATGGCGATGAGTGCGATACTCATCGCGAGCGGTTTGAACATAGTTGCGAAATTTTTCATCGTATATCGCCTCCGTGGACCCTTTTACGGAAATCTGAACCAAATCTCATAGCCCGCTGGCCGTAAATCCACCTCGGCAGAGGCCAGGTTTACGCGGAGCTAAAACGCGCTAGAGCGTAAGGAGAGCTATGCCGAACCGCACTTCATAAGCACACTCTCGAAGAATCAGGGGCGGAGCAAAACCCTTGATCTATCTTTCCAGACGGCGAGGCAGCGCAAGTCCTTAAACCGTCAAAATCCTTTATTTTTCAACCCTGTAACTGCCAGTAAAGACTCAATACCCAGGTGGTTCCAGAAAAATTGCACGTCCTACTTGAAGTATCAGGCGAGCCGACCTCAAGCAGATCGGTTCGCCTGACACACGTTTCAACCGGAAGATAGCGCAGAATCGTCTTGCTTAGGTTCTGTTGACGTAGGGCAGTTAAACTGCGCTACGCGATGACAGTTAAGCTAACCGATGAGCAATGGCAGAAGATTCTGCCCGTACTGAAGACCATTCCCGAGATCAGGCTCGGCGCCGGACGCGATGTGCGCCGCTT
>DASPJG010000441.1:0-3167 GCA_035628755.1 Pyrinomonadaceae bacterium | reverse complement strand
GATTGAACTCGACGTTGACCGAGGCGTTCGGCGCGATCTGCACGGGCGTGATCAGCGAGATGCCAGAGTTTAGCCCGCCGCCGTTCGGTTGCGCGGGCGGCGTCTCGGCCTGCGTGCCCGCCACCGGCACTTCCGCTCCCGTGCTCAACGTCACGGTGAAATTCGCGCTGTCTGAGGGGACGACGCGCAAGTCTGCCTGCCCGTTGCCCGGCGCGTAGCCGGGGCTGTGCAGCGTCGTGATGTCAACGACGCGGAAGCGCAGGCGCGTCACCATCCCGCCCGTCCGGTTCGTGAACTTGCGACGAATCTTCAACGTGCCGAACGCGCCGTTCGGCACAGGCGTGCCGACGCGGACGCGGTTCTGACACGCGCCCGCGCCCGCGCACGAATCAATCTGCGACGCCTTGACCGTGGTGTTGCGCTGGATGGGCGAGGTGAGATTTTCGGGGGCGGGCGCGCCGAGAATTGATTGCACGCCGTTGATGTTCGCCGCCGTCGTGGAGACGAGCCAGAAGTCGTTGGCGTTGTTGTCCGTGTCTTGCGGCAACCCGGAGATGAGTTTGCGCACGAAACTGTATTCGCGGTCGAACGCGCCGAGGGGCGGCAGTCCCATGCCCTCGAAGAAGTGCGGGTCGGTGGCGGTCGTAAACCCGGCGGCGTCGAAGCGCGTGGCGAGCGTAAAGTCGGTGGACGAGCCGAAGATGGCGACGCCCGTATCGTCGAGGATGTCCGCTGCGTAGGTCGCATCGGGCGTCGCCGCTGCGGTGAGCGTGTAGCCGTTGTTTACGCCGAGGTAGTGGCCGCGCGCGGGGATGAGCGTGCCCGCCGGGATGAGGAAGCGCACGCTTTCGCTGGCGATGATTGATGGCGCGTTGCTGCTGCCGTCGTCTGCGACGACCGCCCATCCGGCGGAGTTGTCGGCGGTGTCAACGAGGACGGGCGCGTCCGTGTTGTTATAGATTTCGACGAACTCATCAAACAGCCCGTCCGACGCTCCGGGAGGGCCTTCGCCACGGAAACGGAACTCGGTGATGAGCACCTGCCCGGCGACGGGGAGCGGGCAGACGTTGCCCCTGCCGTCGTTATCGTCGTCGGCTTGATCCGGGTTGGCGACGTAGCGGCAGTTGTCCTCGCCGTCGTTCACGCCGTCGTTATCGTCGTCGGGGTCGCAGGCGTTGCCCTGCCCGTCGCCGTCCGTGTCGGTCTGTTCCGGGTTGGCGGCGGCGGGGCAGTTGTCGGCGGCGTCGAGGATGCCGTCGTTGTCGTCGTCGTTGTCGCAGCCGTCGAGCGCGCCGTCATTGTCCGAGTCGGCGACTGGCTCGGTGAGGAACGGGATGAAGTCCACCACCAGATTCGGGTCGCGGATCACGACGCCCGTGCCCGCGGGGTTGCGCCCTTGCTCGTCGGTCGGGCCGTTTGCGCTGCCCCACCAGTTGTTCTCGGCATTGAGCGTGCTGGTGTATTGCCCCGCGTCTATGCGAATGCCGAAGGGCATGGTCTCGATGTTGTTGAAGTTGGCGGTGACGTTGGAGTTCGTGCCCGAGCCGAAATTGGGGATGCGGATGGCCGCCGTGTTGGCCGCGCCGCCCGAAATCGAGTTGCAGGTGATGGACATTCCGTTGTTGCCGCCGCCGATGAAAATGACGCTGCCCTGCGAGGCGGTGACGCTGTTGCCCGTGATGACGATGCCGCTCGAATTGAAGAACACCATCGAGTTATCGCTGACGAGTTGGTTTGACGAGACGGTGATGTTCGACTGTGTTCCGGCGAAGACCATCGCCGCCGAAGTGTGGCCGGTGAAGCGGTTTTGATCGACGAGGATGTTCGACGCGCCCTGATCGGAGTAGATGGCGTTGCCGCTCGCGGAGCCGGCGCGGTTGTTGCTGTCGAAGAAGTTGAAGCGCACGACGGACTGGATCGCGCCGTTGCTGTTGAGATAGAGACCGAAGGTGTTGTCGCGGATGATGTTGTTGAGAATGCGGTGGCCGGAGCGAGTGCCCGCCAGCGAGATGCCCGTGGCGAGCGGCGCGGCGCTGCCCTCCTGCACCGTGAACCCGTCAACCGTGACGTTGGAGGCGGTGATGCTGAGCGCGCCGCCGGGAGCATTGAGAATGGACTCGGCGGCGGGCGGCACGGCGCGCGTGCGCGCGTCCACACCGGCCTGCGCACCGTTGAGCGTGAGCGACTTGTTGACGGTGACGGTTTCGGGGTAAGTCCCGGCGCAGACGTTTATCTGATCGCCGTTCGCGGCATCGGCCACCGCCGCGCTGATGGTGGTGTAGGCGGCGAAGGGGCATTGCACGCGGTCGTCGTCAACGGTTCGGATGCGCCCGCCCGTCGGCGACTGGCAAGCGTCGCCGATGCCGTTGTTGTCCGCGTCTTCCTGTCCGGGGTTAGGCGTGTGCGGGCAGTTGTCTTCGCCGTCGCTGACGCCGTCGGCATCGGCGTCAGGCTCGAAGTTGAAGGTCGTTTCATTCTGGTTGACGCCGACCGTGACGGCGTCGATGTTGCCGACGAAGTTGTCCCATGCGCCCGCGCCGATGCCGGTGACGAAGCGCAGGCCGCCGAGGCCGCTCGTGGCGTTGACGATTCGCGCCGTCGGGTGCGCGGCGAAATAGGTGTCGAGCGTGACGAGCGGCGGGCCGAAAGTTCCCGCGCTGAGCGCCCACCAGCCGCCGACGCGCGCGTTCCACGTCTGCCACTGGTTCGGCGTGACGCAGAGCGGATTCGCGCCGCACTGGTTGGGCACGGTGTCGCCGCTGTACGTGCCGTTCTGATAGACGGGTTCAAAGAACAGTTGATCCTCGACCGTGTTGTCGCCGTTGGTGTCGAGGTTGAGAATGATGTAGGGAGTTTGACCGCCGGAGCCGGGCGTGCTGACGTAGGTGCTGTAGGACAGGGCGGTGATGTCGCCGAGCGACACGCCGCCGTAACTCGAATTGCGCATCTGCGCCGCGCTGTTGCCGTGGGGGCCGACGGCGAGTTCGACGCTGCCTGCGCCGAGCGGCGGCGTGGCGGGGCCAAGCTCGAAGCGCACGGAAGGCGTCGGCGACGGCGACGCGCTGACCTGCGGCTGCCAGCCCTGCAAGTTGGTCGGCGTCACGACGAGGGGCGTGTTGGTCAGGAGACGGCTGTTCGTCGTGGTGAACATCCACGGCGTTTCGGGG
>DASPJG010000440.1:0-7517 GCA_035628755.1 Pyrinomonadaceae bacterium | reverse complement strand
AGGTAGCGAGCCCAAACAAAAACTTTGTCTTTAATCCTGTCGCCCGGTCGCTGTCACCTTTCACTTAAAAACAATGGCAGAGCAAACTTCACAAACTCCTCGCCGTATTCTGGTCGCCGACGATGATCCGGCTATCTTGCGTCTGGTTAAAACGCTCGTCGAGAAAGAGGGCTACACGGTGGTGACAGCCGCCGACGGGCGCGAGGCGTATATGATTCTGCAAAACGACAACAACTTCACAGCCGCCATCTTCGACGTGATGATGCCGCATATACAGGGGCCGGAACTCGTTCGCCACATGCGCACGGAAAAACGGTTGATGAAGATTCCGGTGATGATGATGACCGCCGAGCAGAACCCCCGCCATTCCTCCGAAAGTTTCAGCGCAGGCGCAATCGTCTTTCTCCCGAAGCCCTTCACCGCTTCGCAACTTCAGGTCATGCTGCGCGTCTTGATCAACAACTCGGGCGGTTGAGTTTCGATGCTTTTTCAGTGCCCGTTCGCCACCCCGCGTCAGGCAGGCCAGCGTATGAAAGACACCACTCTGCGGACGATTTTTATCTTCAGTATCTGCGCGGCGCAGTGCGCGTTCGCTTTCGGGAGCGCGCGCGCTGTTATCGCCAACGCCGCGGCGGAGAAGGCCATCAAGAAGGACGACGCGCGCAAGCTGATTGCCGCAGCGTCGCTGCTCGAACTCAACAAAGAGGCGGTGACGATCAAAGAAGTCTCGCCGCCGGGCGCGGTCGCAACCGTGCTGGCGGGCGTTAAACTGGGCTTTCGTTTCGTGAGAGACGGAGCAGGCATCTGGCGCGTGGTCGAAGTCAGGACAGGCGACCGCCAGTGGGAGTCCTTTGACCTGCTGACACGCGCTCTCGGCGGCGACAGCCTCGCCACCGCGCGCGCCGAACTCGACGCGTTTGCCGCCGAACTCGCCGCGCTCGGCCAGAACAACGCCGCGCGCGCCAGCGATGCGCCTGAGAGCCAGTCCGGCGACAACAAAGAGAACCAGCCGCCGAAGGAATTGAGGCGCGGCGCGCTCTCGGTCATAAACCCGGAGGTTGCGCTCGCACCATCCGGCTCGACGGCGGTGGTCGAGTTGGAGGTGGAGATGTCCGTGGATTTCGCGCGCGACGCGCGTGGCCGCTGGCAGGTGGCGCGCGCGCGCGTCGGCGGGGGCAGCTTTGAAGCGTTCGACGCCTTTGAACGCGCGCTCAACACGGAGAAACTCGCACGCGCCCGCGCCGACCTCGAAAGTCTCTCCGCCGCGCTCGAAGCGTATCGCCGCGCGCGCGGATTCTACGTCGTGGCCGAAACGGCCTCCCATCTCGTCGATCATCTCAACCCGCGTTACACCACCGCCTACATCCGCTTCGACCCCTGGCATCGCCCCTACGAATACGAAGGCGGGCGCGAACGCTTCACCCTCCGCTCGCTCGGCGCGGACGGCAAAGCAAACACGGCGGACGACGTGACGATTAGGAAGGGATGAAGGCGCGCAGAAATGAACAGGGAGAGTTCGAGTGAATAAACTTGAATGCTTTCTTATTCATCCCTCGCCCTTTATCCCTTATGCTTTACCCCTTTCTTCTTGACGCTTCGTCGGCGTGTCTGTTAGCTTCAAATAGTGGCCTGTTTGCAGAGGGACAGGCCGGATTTGAAGTCTCACGCCCCGCGTCGTTCGTGCCGTCCACGCGCGCTTGAAAGAGCGTTCGCAAGGTGGCCTGCGCTCCAACCGGACGACGCCCGCCCCAAGGAGTTTAGTTTTTGCTAACGGGACGCAAACTGCTGCTCGCCGATGATTCTTTAACCATTCAAAAGGTGGTGAGCCTGACCTTCGGCGACGAAGCCATGGAGGTCACGTCGGTCGGCGGCGGCGCGGAGGCGCTCGAAAAACTCGGCGAGAGTTTGCCCGACATCGTCCTCGCCGACGTGTTCATGCCGGAGCCGAACGGCTACGCGCTCTGTGAACGCATCAAGACGGACGAACGCACGCGCCACATTCCAGTGGTGCTGCTCGTCGGCACGTTTGAACCTTTCAACGAAGCGGAGGCGCGCAGAGTTGGCGCGGACGAAGTCTTGACCAAACCTTTTCAATCCATACGCGATCTCGTCAACAAAGTCGGCGGCCTGCTCGGCAACCAGCCCGAAGAGAAGACGCCCGACGCCGGGCACGCGCGAGAAGAACGCCACGACGTGGAAGAGGCGACGCAAGACCTCTCCCCCTTCGCCGCCGACGCACGCGCTGCCGCTCCCGCCACTGAAACTCCGGCGACCGCATCCGCGCCCGCCGATGTCTTCGCCGATTTCGATATGGACGACGCAACCATCCAGACGACGCCCGCCAGCGCGTTCGGCGCGCAGCATGATGCGCCCGACGCCGCGCCCGGCTTCTCCGCGATCAACGCGGAGGAACAATTCAGCGACCGCGCCGAGACGGACGAAGCCTTCGTCTTGAGTGACGACGATATGCCTGCGCCCGAAGTGCATGCGGCCACTGCTACGGCGGCGAGTTCTCACGCCGGTTCTCACGCTGCCTCGCCCCTTGCAGAGTCTGCTTTCGACGTGCACGCCTCGCGCGCCGCCGAAGCCGACGACGCGCTTCTCGAACTCGGCGACATCGCGCCCGCACGCAGCGCGACCGACGAAGCCGACGATTTCATTCTCGACATCGGCGATGACGATTCTTTCTCCCCCGCTTCCGTCGCCGCGCCCGTCCACGACGCAGCCGACGAAGCCGATATGTTCTTTGCGGAGCACGCACAGACGACGGAAGCGCCGGAAGCCTTCGCGATGCCGGTAGCTTTGACGGAACCGGAAGCCTTCTCAAGGTCGCAATCGTCCGAAGCGTCGGAGATTCTAGCGTCGCCCGCCGCTGCCGGCGCTGCGGAGGCCGAACCCGCCGCGCCCGCGCTGCTTGGCGAAGAGCCGGAGCCATTGGAAGTGCCGGAGATTTCGGCCACGCCCCCGCTACTCTTCGCGAACCAGGATGCGCCTAACGCACACCAGCCGGAAAGTTATTCGGAGCAGGACGAAGACCCCACGCAATACGCGCCCTTCTGGGACGGAGAGCCTGCGGCTGCCAGTGCCGTGGCGCATGCCGGAGGCGTCGCGGCAATCGAAGCATTGAACCAGAGCCATACGGCGGAACCGTCGGCGGCTGAGACCGGTTCGCCCGCCGCGTCTTCCGATGCGAGTCGAGCGTCGTCGGCGTCGTCTCTGTCGCCCGAACTGATTGACGAGGTGGTGCGGCGCGTCGTCGCGCAAATGTCGGAAAAGGTCGTGCGCGAGATCGCGTGGGAGGTCGTCCCCGATCTGGCCGAGCGGCTCATCCGGCAACACCTCGAAGAAGAACGACAGCGCACGCAGTAGCAGCAGCCAACACGACAGGCACACGAACGGATCGAGTTCGGGGCGGAGACAGTCAGACCGCCACGCTCGATCCGTTTTTTATTTAGCCGCCGGTGGCCAGTCGCAGCTTTCAGCCGTCAGTCGAAAACCGCCGCCGATTCCTTTACAATGGTTCGGAGCAAAATTTCTTATCTTTCAAACGCCGAAAGCTGACGGCTGATGGCCGTCAGTTCGTTTAACACATGGACATTCCGAAGACCTACGATCCGAAACAGGCGGAAGAACGCCACTACGCGAACTGGGAGGCCGGAGGGTATTTCGCGCCCGAGATCAACCGCAACCCTGATGCCCCCGTCTATTCAATCGTCATCCCGCCGCCGAACGTCACGGGGTCGCTCCACATGGGTCACGCCCTCCAGCACACGCTGATGGACGTGCTCACGCGCTTCAAACGCATGAGCGGCTACCGCACGCTCTGGGTTCCCGGCGAAGACCACGCGGGCATCTCAACGCAGATCGTCGTCGAGCGCGAACTCAAACGCGAAGGCACATCGCGCCACGAGCTAGGCCGTGAGAAATTTTTAGAGCGCGTCTGGCAGTGGCGGCACGAGTCGGGTTCGCGCATCATGCAGCAGATGCGGCGCGAGGGTGCGTCCGTCGATTGGTCGCGGCAGCGGTTTACGATGGACGAGGGGTTGTCGCGCGCCGTCGCAGAGTTCTTCGTGCGCTGCTACGAGGAGAACTTGATCTATCACGGCGAGGGGATGATCAACTGGTGTCCGAAGGATCAGACCGCGCTCTCCGATCTCGAAGTTGATAAGGAAGCGCAGGCGGGAAAACTCTACTACCTGCAATATCCCGTAAAGGATAGCGACCGCCGCGTCACCGTGGCGACGACGCGCCCGGAGACGATGCTCGGCGACACGGCTGTTGCCGTCAACCCCGCAGACGAACGCTACCGCGAACTCGTCGGCACGACTCTCCTGTTGCCGCTCGCGGGGCGCGAGATTCCGATTGTGGCCGACGAGTTTGTTGACCCGGAGTTCGGTACGGGCGCGGTCAAGGTGACGCCCGCGCACGACCCGAACGATTACGCGATGGGCTTGCGCCACGAGTTACCGCTCGTCAAAGTTATTGACCCGCACGCGCGGATGACGGCGGACGCGGGCGCGGAGTTCGAAGGACTCGACCGCTACGAGGCGCGCGAACGAGTCGTCGCAAAGTTCGAAGAACTGGGGCTGCTGGAGAAGGTAGTAGACTACGAGTTTTCGATCTCGAAGTGTGGGCGTTGCCGCACGGTGGTCGAACCGCTCATCTCTCTGCAATGGTTCTGCCGTCAAGCGGAACTCGCGCGCCGCCCGCTCGAATTGATGCGCGAGCGACACGAGCCGCGCTTCGTGCCGGAAAACCCGTATGAAAAAGTTTATACGAACTGGCTCGAAAATCTGCACGACTGGACGCTCTCGCGCCAACTCTGGTGGGGGCATCGCATCCCCGCGTGGTACACGGAGGATGGCCGCACCATCGTCGCGCGCTCGGAAGCGGAGGCGCGAGAGCGCGCGGGCACAGACAAGTTGACGCAAGACCCGGACGTGCTCGACACATGGTTCTCCTCAGCCCTGTGGCCGATCTCGACGCTCGGCTGGCCTGACGAGACGGCGGACTTGAAAACCTTTTATCCCACGTCCGTGCTCATCACGGCGCGCGACATCATCTTCCTCTGGGTGTCGCGCATGATGATGACGGGCGTGAAGTTTACGGGCGAGCGCGCGTTTGACGACGTGTTCATCACGGGCACGATCTTCGACAAGCACGGGCAGCGCATGTCGAAGTCGAAAAATAACGGCGTCGACCCGCTGGAGATTTTCGACAAGTACGGCGTGGACGCGACGCGCCTCGTGCTCGCTTCAATCGAGACGACCGACACGCGCTGGAACGAAAATCAGGTCGAGTCCTATCGCAACTTCGCCAACAAAATCTGGAACGCCGCGCGCTTCTGCCTGATGAACTCCGAGGGCGCGCGCGTGGGGCAGGGGTTTGAAGAGGATCACGCGAACTGGGCTGTGCATGATCGCTGGATCGTATCGCGCCTGAACCGGACGGCGCGCGTGGTCGGCGAAGCGATTGAGAAGTACCAGTTTCATCTGGCGGTGCAGACGCTCTATCATTTCTTCTGGGACGATTTCTGCGATTGGTATATCGAGTTGACAAAGGCGGAGGTGACGGCAATCGAAGAGTCGCCCGCGCGCGACGCGGCGCGCAGCCGAGTCCTGACGGTGCTCGAACAGGCTTTGCGCCTGCTGCACCCGTTCATGCCGTTCATCACGGAAGAACTCTGGCAAATGCTCCCCGGCGTTGGCGAGCAACACCTTCACCCCGCTTACGCGGGCGCGCCGCCGACGATCATGCTGGCGGCCTACCCGCAGGGACAGGACGCGCTGATTGACGAACGCGCCGAAACGGAAGTGCGCGCGATCATCGAACTCGTCTCGCGCGTGCGGAACATACGCTCGGAGATGAACATCAAGCCGGGCGAAGCGGTGCCAATCCGCGTCGGCTCGCCGGACGCGAAGTTGCGCGCGGTGTTCGAGGCGGGCGCGTCGCAGATCGCGCGGCTCGTGCGCGCATCGAACATTTCGATCACGGAAAATCTGGACGCGCCGCGCGCATCGGCGCGTGCGGTGCTGGCGGGCGGGGCGGAGGTCGCTGTGCCGCTCGAAGGGTTGATCGACTTCGCGCAGGAGCGCGTGCGGCTGCGCAAGGAAGAGGAAAAATTGGCTAAAGAGGCGGAGCGTTTGCGAGGCCAACTGGCTAACGAGAATTTCGTTGCGCGCGCGCCCGCCGAAAAGGTGGCGGATTTGCGGCAACGCATGACGGACATAGAGCAACGAACAAGTGCGCTCAGGCAGAGCATGGAGGCGTTCGCGGAATGAAATGGCTCGACGAAGGTGCGCTCTTTCAACAGATCGGCGCGTTTCTCAGTGAAGACCTGGGGCGCGGCGATATCACGACGCAATCCACCATCACGCGCAACGCTCACGCGCGCGGTCGCTTCCTCGCCAAAGAGCCGCTCGTCATCGCCGGACTCGAAGCGGCGGAAGCCGTCTTCTCCACGCTCGATTCGCAGCAGCAACTCGAAGCCTTCTTCTCCGACGGCGACGAGGTGGAGGCGGGCAAGGTTATCGCGCGCACGAACGGTTTCGGAGACGTGCTGCTGGCGGGCGAGCGCGTCGCCTTGAATCTACTGCAAAGGCTTTCGGGCATCGCAACAACGACGCGCAGGTTCGTGCGCGAGGTCGAAGGCACGAACGCGCAGATCGTTGACACGCGCAAGACCACGCCGGGCTTGCGCATGCTTGAGAAGTACGCGGTGGAATCGGGCGGCGGGCGCAATCATCGCTTTGGTCTGGACGACGGCGTGCTCATCAAAGACAACCATATCGCGCTCGCGGGCGGCGTGGGAGCGGCGGTCGAGCGCGCGCGCGGCGCGGTCGGCCACCTGCACAAGATCGAGGTCGAGGTCTCGAACGAAAGAGACTTGCGCGAGGCGATTAAGAGCGGCGCAGACATCCTGCTGCTCGACAACCTGACGCCGGAAGAGACGCGCGCGCGGGTCGAACTCGCGCGTGAGTTGTCGCCCCACGTCCTGCTCGAAGCGTCGGGCGGCATTCGTCTGGAGAACGTGCGCGCTTATGCCGAGGCCGGAGTCGACCTGATCAGCGTCGGCGCGCTCACACACTCGGCGCGGGCGATGGACATCAGTTTCAAGATTCAACCGGGCTAGAGGCGGCCTCCGAACACAGACGTTTGGAACCGCGCCCTGTGTCCGGCGTGTAACTTAGAGTTGCCCGTGGTCAGTTGTCCGTTGTTAGTTGTCAGTTGTTCAGTTCAATCTTAAGCCACTTAGTTGAAGGCCACGAGCAACTGACAACTGACCACGGACAAACAACAGTCTGCAAGGAGTTTGATGATGCGAAGTCGTTCAGGATACAGCTTGGTCGCAACATTGGCTTTGTTGTCCGCGCTTGTGTGGGGGGCGTTTGAAGCGCAGTCGCAGCAGCGCAGGCGTCCGTCGCGACGGGCGACAAACCCGGCGCGCACCGCCGCGCCGCAGCCGACCCCGCCCGCGACGCCGGACGACGAGCCGCGCGTCGTCAGCACCGCCGAGG
>DASPJG010000439.1:0-6571 GCA_035628755.1 Pyrinomonadaceae bacterium | reverse complement strand
GATGACCTCGTCGGACGTTTCGGGGCGGGCGATTGCCGACGGCTGTTGCGCCCGCGCACACGGGGCGAGGGATAGCCAGAGTGCGAGGAGCAGAAGCGGAGCGCGCCGGAAGGGAAGGTTTGTTGAGAGCATCGCCGTCAGCTAATGGAGAAGTGAAGGGACGTTGACGGGAGCATCATAGCACCGTCGCGGGCGCGGCGCGAGAGTGAGCTATGGCAGGCACGTGCGCGAGAACTTTCACCGCGCGCCGCCCGTATACAACGCCGCCGGTTTGGAGGTTTGAGACGCCCGAAGGCCATAGCTTCAAGGGGCTTGCCGGTAATGGAGGAAAACTTTTGAGTGAAAACGGTGTGACCCTCGCGCTTCATCGCGTCTCGAAAACATTCGACGAGTTCAAGGCGGTTGACGAACTGAGTCTGGAAGTTCGAGCCGGGCGGATTTTCGGTTTGATCGGGCCGAACGGCGCGGGCAAGACGACGACCATCCGCATGATCGTCAACATCCTCGCGCCCGATACCGGGCGCATCGAACTGTTCGGCGAGCAGATGTCCGAGCGTCTACAGGATCGCATCGGCTATCTTCCAGAAGAGCGCGGCCTCTACAAAAAGATGCGCGTCGGCGAGCAGTTGCGCTACTTCGGCGAGTTGAAAGGGCTGTCGCCGCGCGAGGCCGAGACGCGCCTCGACCGCTGGCTCGAACGGTTGAAACTCTCCGCATGGAAGAACCACAAGACCGACGAACTCTCCAAAGGCATGCAGCAGAAGATTCAGTTCATCACCACCGTCATGCACGAACCCGACCTGCTCATTCTGGACGAAGTGTTCTCCGGCCTCGATCCCGTCAACGCCGAGTTGATGAAAGACGTGCTGCTCGAACTAAAGGCCGAACGCCGCACGATTATCTTCTCCACACACATGATGTCGCAAGCCGAAGAACTCTGCGACGACATCTGCCTCATCAACCGCTCGCGCAAGGTGCTCGAAGGAAGCCTGCGCGAAGTAAAGAGCGGCTTTGGCCGCCGCGCCATCGCATTGCGCTCTGAAGGCGGCGAAGACACGCTTGCAGACGCGCGGCTCGTAGCGGGTCTCAAGCCTTACGGCGACTACGTAGAGGTCGTGCTGGCGGAAGGGGCGGACGCGCAGGAGTTGTTGCGCCGTCTCGTCGAGAGCGGGGCGCGCATCACGCGCTTCGAGCAGGTCGAGCCAAGTTTGCACGACATCTTTTTGCAGAAGGTTGGAGAAAGCGCATGAATAAACTGCTGGTCATCATCAGGCGTGAATATCTGGGGCGTCTGCGCACGAAGGGCTTCGTCATCTCGTCGGTGCTCGTCCCGCTCATCATGATCGGTTTTGTGGTCGTGCCCGGATTGATCATCTCGATGAAGACGGGCGGCGCGACGAAAGTGGCCGTCGTTGACCTCACGGGGAAAATGTACGAGAGCGTGCGCGCATCAATTCTGACGAACCGCAACGACGAAGGCGAGGACGGCGCGCGACAGAATCAGCCTGCGCCCGCCGGAGCCACGCCGGATCGCGAGGCGCAGATGCGGCAGATGTCCAGAACGCTCGGCACGAACTACGAGGTCGAGCAGGTGGCGACAAACGGGCGTTCGATTGACGAGATCAAGCATGAGTTGAACGCGCGCGTGCTGAAAGGCGAACTGGGCGTCTACCTTGTGCTGCCCGAAAAGATTTTAGAGGAGGGGCGCGCGGAATATTACGGTCGCAACGTGAGCGACCCGATTGCGACTTCGCAGTTGCGCCAAAGTTTGAACCGCGCCGTCATCGAACAAAGGTTGCGCGAGGCGAACATAGATCAGGTGCGCGTGCGCCAGTTGTCGAAGGGCATCGAGTTGGAGACGACGAAGGTGAGCGAGGGCGGGCTTGAGCGCGACAGCGGGGGCGCGTTCGGGCTGGCGATGTTCGTCGGCTTTTTCATCTACATGGCGATCTTGATGTACGGGCAGGTCATTCTCTCGTCGGTTGTGGAAGAGAAAACGACGCGCGTGTCGGAGGTGCTCTTCTCGTCGGTCAAACCGTTTCACCTGATGCTGGGGAAATTGTTGGGCGTTTCGCTCGTCGCCATCACGCAGTATTTGATCTGGGCGGTGGCGTTCGGCGCGTTCGCGCTCTACGGCGTAGGGATGCTGGCGGCGAGCGGGATGGACGTTCCTTTGCCGCGCCTGCCGCTCTCTTTCGCCGTCTACGCGCTCCTGTTTTTCGTCGTCGGCTTCCTGATGTACGCCACCATCTACCTGATCGTCGCCGCGATGGTGACGACGGAGAAAGAGGCCGGGCAGATGGCGCTGCCCGTTATCTTCCTCTCCGTGATCAGCATCTATCTGGCGTTCCCCGTTATCCGCAACCCCAACTCGTCTTTCGCGTTCTGGGTTTCCATCGCGCCCTTCTTCTCGCCGATCACGATGCTCGTGCGGATCATCACGGAGACGCCGCCCTTCTGGCAGATCGCACTCTCGCTCGGCGTCGGGCTGGCGAGCACCGTCCTGTTTATCTGGCTGGCCGCGCGCATTTACCGCGTCGGCATGTTGATGTACGGCAAGAGCGCGAGCCTCCCCGAAGTCGTGCGCTGGCTCAGGCAAACTTAAAGGTTGCCCGTCGTCCGTTGTTTGCAGTTCACGGTTTAGTTGTTAAAGTTACCGGCGTGATGCCGGCGAATTGAGACAAAGAACTGACCACGGGCAACTGGCGACGGGCGTTTTTCATGGGCACTGAGATCGAGAAGAAGTACCGGATAAGTTTGGAAGAGGGCGCGAGTTTGCGCGTGCGCCTGCGCGCCGCCGGGGCGGAGACGCGCGGCGAGGAATTTGAAGAGAACACTTTGTACGCGGGGCCGGGGCTTGAGAGCGGCAACCGTGTGTTGCGGCTGCGGCGTGTACGGGATGGCCGCGCAGTCTTTACATTCAAAGAGAGCATGCCCGGTCTGGGGGGCATCAAGCGACGCCGTGAAGACGAGACGACCGTGGAAGACCCCGAAGCCCTCGCCGCCATACTCGCCGCGCTCGGCTACGTGCCCGCCGTCATCTACGAGAAGCGCAGGGAGACGTGGCTGTTGCCGGGCGTCGAGGTCGTCATAGACGAACTGCCGTTCGGCCAATTCGTCGAGATCGAAGGCGCGGAGGAGTTGATCCTTGAGGCCGAGCGGCGGCTTGAACTCACCGCGACGCGCGCCGAGCCGAAGTCTTACCCGCAGCTAACGCTCGAACACGGAACACGCCGGGACGCGCTCGTCGCGGCGCGATTCGAGAAAGGTGAATTATGAACATGGCTGACGACAAGCGCGAAAGTTCGCACCCGCATTTCAACGACCGCGGCGCAGTGCGCTGGCACACGCGTCTGGCCGACGCGCTCGCAGAGGCGCGGCACGCAGGGAAGTTCGTCTTCGTCGAGTACGGGCGTTACGCTTGAGGCAATTGCCGCGCCCTCGTCGAGGGCATCATCCCGCAAGCTTCCATCGCCTCTCTGCTCAACGCGCATTTCGTCTGTTTAGCTTCCAACTGCGACCGAGCCGAACCGGAAGTCAACGCCGTCGGGGCGCGCCACATGGCACATGCGCGTGCGCTGCCGTTCTGCCTTTATCTGGACGCCGACGGGAATTTCATTCACGGCACGCAGGGCGGCGTCTCCGTCTATTCTTTCCGCGAAGATTTAGAGCGCGTGATTAAAAGTCGTCCCGAGCCTCTTTAAATCAAGATGAACCTGTCTTACCTCTCCGCGAAAGCGACCATCATGGCGAGCCGCATTCACGGACGCGGCCTGTTCGCCGTCGAAGCGTTCGGCAAGGATGAGATCGTCGCGATTAAAGGCGGCCACATCTTCGACCGCCGCACGCTCTGCGAGGTCGAACCCGTGCTCGGCGCGGCGGAGATACAGATCGGCGAAGACCTCTTCATCGGCCCGCTCGCGGAGAGCGAGCGCGAGGGGAGCATGATCTACAGCAACCACTCGTGCGAACCGAACATCGGCGTGCGCGGGCAGATCGTCTTTGTGGCCATGCGCGACATCGAGGCCGGTGAAGAGTTGACGCATGACTGGGCGACGACCGACGACGACACTTACCGTATGGAGTGTTGCTGCGGCGCACCTGCGTGCCGGAAGATCATCACGGGGCAAGACTGGCGGCGCACGGAGCTACAGGAAAAGTACGGGCATTACATGTCGTGGTACTTGCTGGAGAAGATCGGGAAAGCAGAAACGTAGAAGCGACCCGCACTTGAAAGTTCACGCGGCGAAGCGGCGGCAGCGCGAAAGCTGCCGCCGCTTCGCCATTTGTCTCTAAGCGGGCGGTTCGCCGTCTGAAGGTGATTTGCGCCGGTCGTCAGTGAGCACAGTTAGTCCAGTAGACGCGCGGCGCGCCGTTGGGGTGATTGTCCCAGTAGCCGTTGCAGCTATTGAACCACTGATAGTGTTGACATCCCTCCGGCCAGCGACGCCAGATTTGTATCCAGCAGCCGTTTTGCTGACCGTTCCAAGATTGAAATGCGCCGGGGTGTGGGTCGAGACATCCGGCGGCCTCGCGCCCTCCGGCGGGCGGTGCGGCGACGCGCTCGAACGAGGCGACCTGATATGCGGCGTTGAGGAATGGCTGGTTCGGCGGCGGTTCCTGCTGCGACACCTTTACGTCGTCCAGTTTTCCGGGCGGGGCTTCGAGCGGGATGGACTTTGCCGCGATCCAGTGGATGATCTCGGCCTGATTTTGTCCCGGCCCTTTCCGGTTGACGCGCAGGCAACCGTCGGAGGTGAAGAAGGACACGCTGAGAGAACCCAGATCGGGGCTATTGAAAAGCTCCCGCGTGCTCTTCGGAGACTCGTTGTAGTGTAGCTGGTACTCTTTATAGCGAACCAACTGCTGCTCGATCTCTTCCTTTTCGGCGCGCACGATGGCCGCCTCTTTTTCGGCCTTCGCCCTCTCCTCATCGGCCTTCGCCCTCTCCTCATTGGCCTTCGCCCTCTCGGCGTCGGCCTTCGCCTTGTCGGCTTGGCTCGTTGCCCTGATCTCCTGTGCGAGAGGGATCAGCAACTGTGAGAAGACGGGAACACCCGCCCCGATTGTGACAAAGAGGGTGACGGCATAGAAAGCCCACTTCGGAAGGGGGAGCTTTATTCCGAATATTTCGACGGGGTGGTAACCGCTCGCTGGAGGCGTCAAGCCTTCAGGTGGGGCGGGGGATGACCCTGTGGGAGAAGTCATGGTGTCTCTCCTTTTAGCACCTGATTAGTGTGAATATTGTGGTTGTTAGAGGCCAACCACAATGAAGATTGAGTGGTGGGTCAAGACCAGATACGACCTGGCGTCTTCTCCGTCCGGCGCAGCTATGGCCGGTATCCGCCTATTGTCCTCTAAATGTTATATGTGGCGAGAGGGCAAAACATTTCAAGGACGGCGCGCAACTCTCTGCAAGGAGACCGGAGATGCTTACTTCAACCTGTGACCCACTACCGAGGATTGAGATCGTTCGCGGTCAATACCGGTGAAGATATTGAAATTGAAGCGGCGACAATATAGATAGGGTCGGCCAGCTTGTCAAGAGTTTTGCGAGACTCAAACCTCCGCTCGCGTATGGGGCATAAAAAACAGGCGTTGACGTTAAGTGATGCGGATGCAATCTCAAGTACGGATAAAGGACGCGCTGCATCTGCATCGTACACAAGGTTGAAGTGCGGGCGGGGAACACGCTGCTTTTACTAAGAAACTCGATGCGTGCGGGCGTCCTGCGCATGGCACGTCGGTTGCGCTTGTGTCGGGGCAGTTAAAGACAATTCTGCTTAAAACGGAGGGAAATAAAAGTGGGTAAACGTTTAACAGTGAGCCTGTGTACACTGGCTCTGACAGTTTTGGCCGCCGGTTGTGGCGGTAGTGATAACACTAATGCCGGAAATATGAACGCGACGAACGCCAACTCGACCGCCGCGACCGAGACGATGCCGATGACCAGCGGCGCGGACGGCGAGATAGTGACGACCGAAGCGGACGGCGTGCGCACCCAGACGCGCACTTTCAGCAACAACCCGCGCGTCCAGCGGGTCGTCGTCACAACTGACACGAGAACCGGCAAGCGCACGGCGCGCGTCTATACGACGGGCGGACAGGTGCGCGACCTGCCGGAGAACGAAGTTGACAGGGCTTTGACGGCAACGGGCGAGGCGGTGGCAGATGCCGCCGGGGTCGTGGCCGACAAGGCTGAGGACGTAGGCAGGGAGGCCGCGGACAAAGCCGAAGATGTCGGGCGCGAGGCAGCCGACAAGGCTGAAGACGTAGGGCGCGGCGCGGCTGACAAGGCCGAAGATGTAGGAAGGCCGGTCGTTAAGGGCGCGAAGAAGGTTGGAGAGAAGACCGTTGACGGTGCGAAGAAAGTCGGCGGCGCGGTCAAAGACGCCGTGACGCCGTAAGCGAGTCCGGCGTTAAGCGAGAGTAAAAAGAGAGGGGCGACAGATTGCGTGCGAACGGCGTTGACCACCGCGCGGGCAACTGTCGCCCCTCTCTCTGTATCCCCCCGTGCCCGCCGTTTCCGCCCGCGCGAAGTGTTATAATTCGCGCTCACGCGCCGTTAGCG
>DASPJG010000438.1:0-7186 GCA_035628755.1 Pyrinomonadaceae bacterium | reverse complement strand
TTGACCTTAGCGACGGCGGGACACCCCTTGACGCCTCTCCCCGTCTGCGGGCACTTGAGTGCCGTCAGAAACCGCGCGATGTCTGCATCGACGGTCGCTGCATCACCCAGTTCAACCCACAACGGCTCGCCCTCTTTCCGCAGCACATAAGCGACATAGCGCGCCGCGCCGAACCGCCCGGCGAGGGTCTTCGCCTTCATATCATTAGGCTGGTAAGAGAAGAACTCTGCGAGCGCAGCCCCCGCGGGGATCGCCTCGCGCACCTGCTCGACGGCGACCGGCTGCGTCTGCACGCGAAACTCCGCGCTGCGCTGGCTGATCGCATCCTGAAGACGCTCGACTTCAACTTCGAGCCGCGAGACGGCTGCCCGATGCTCGGCGGCGAGAGCCTTGTTCGCCCCGCCGAGAACGAGCGCGGAGAGTTTGGACTGTGTGGCGGAAAGATTGTCGAGCAGGGCGCGATCCTGTGGGTCGAGCCGCGCGCGCAGAGAGGCAACCTGATCCGACATCGCGTCGAGGGCGCGCCCTTTGCGCCGCAGGATGGTCGTCAGCGCAAGTTGCGCGGCGTCGGAATTGGCTGCCGCCGAATTGAGGTGAAGCGAGATGGTGCTATAGGTTTCGCTGGCGAGCGTGGCGAGGTAGAGTTGCTTCTGTCTCTCCGAACCGGTGGCGAGGATCAACGCGAGGTTATGTTCGCGGATGTCGTTGCCGCTCGCCATGTGCTCGACGGCCTGCGCGGGGCTGCCCTTCCCTACGTAAACCGCCGCCAGATTATGCAGGGTAACGGCCACGTCTGGATGCTTGTTGCCGAGTGCGTTCCGGCGAATTTCCAGCGCGCGTTTGAGCAGTTCCTCGGCGCGCGTGTAGTCTCCCTCAAACTTGGACAGCATGGCGAGGTTGTTCAGCAGATTACCTACGTCGGGGTGCTCCGCCCCAAGCAACCTCTCATACATCGGCAGCGCGCGCCGCATGAGCGCGCCCGCGCGCTCGTTGTCACCCTTATCTCCGTACAGGACGGCGAGGTTATTTAAAGACAGTGCGACATCGGGATGCTCGCCTTTATGCGTCCTCTCCCGAATCTCTAGCACCTTTGAAAGTATCTCCTCGGCGCGCGTGTATTCCCCCCGATCTTTGTACACGTCGGCAAGGTTGTTCAGCATCGCGGCCACTTTCAGATTCTCGGCGTCATGATGAGCCTGTTTGAGTATTTCCAGCCCCTGCAGATACATCTCCTCGGCGCGCTTGAGGTCGCCCTTAGCATGATAAAGCGACGCCAGATTGCTGAGCGTGATCGCCGTGGTGGGGTGGTCTCGACCCAACCGCTGCTCGCGTAGTTCCAGCGACCGCAGGAGATGCTTTTCGGCGTTGACGTAATCACCCATGTCCTGATAAAGCGTCGCCAGATTATTCAACACTTGTCCGGTGTGGTCGGCTGAGTCTTGAATTTTTTGGAACTGTTTATCGGATGAACTGGGGGGCAGTTTTTCCAGTATCTTCAACGCTCGCAGCAGGGACGATTCGGCATCCTTGAACCTCCCCATGTTTTGATAGAGCGGAGCCAGATTAGCTAATCCATGCGCCACCAGCGGATGCTCGCTCCCGAAAACTTTCTCGCGGATGGCCAGCGAGCGCAACATCGTTTCCAACGCGCGCGCGTACTCGCCCTTGTTCATCTGCAAAATCGCGAGGGCGTTCAACGCAATCCCGACCTGATAATCGTTCGAGCCTAAAAACTTCTCACGTATCTTCAGAGACCTTTGCAGCAGCGGCTCGGCGCGCTCAAAATCCCCTCTCAACTGCACCAGCATGGCGAGATGTTCGAGCGACGCCGCGATTAACAGGTTATCGGCTTCGAGATGTGCTTCGCGAAGTTGCAGCGCACGCTCCGCTAAGGGCAAAGCCTCGTCATACTTCCCCAGACGGTACAACTCCAGCATCCGTTGCTCCAGAGCGGTGGCTTCGGCCAGAGGATTTTGCTGTTGAGTATCAACCTCCCGGCCTGCGGGCGCGGCGGGCGGCGTGTTTTCCGTCTGTGCCTGTGCGGTCGTGTCGAGACACAGGAAGGCAAGGGCAGTGCAAAGCAGGATTCGCGAGGGGAGGCGGAGCGCGTGGAAGAAAAACATTTGCGAGACCTTTCGTGAGGCAGTTTTCAGGCGGCGTATAGACAGGAGTGGGAAACGACGGTCGAAACAACTTTTAGCTTCTGAGACCACCCTGCCGCCGGACTGTCAGGGCGCGCGGACGAGCGCAAGCGACGCCCGCCCGTGGTCTCCGCTATTTGGATGGCTTGGCGAATTTCGCATCGTCAATCGGAAGGTTGTGCTTGATCGAGTTATACCTGATAAGCACGATCACATCCGGCAGTATATGTCGCTCGCTGAAATGAACTTTAATGCCGTCCGCTTCGCGGTAATCTTCGTAGTAGATTTCCACTGCGACCGCATCGCCCTGCGGCGTCAGACGCTCGCGGTCTAAACGCACGAGCAAGCCCGTCTGCGTATCGAAGTAAAACTTTTCGGTAGTGCCCCCGGCGGGCGTCGCTTCAATCAGGTAGGCGTCGCGCCCCGCGATCTTCTGCGTGCCCTTCAATTCCATTTTGGGGTAGAGCCGCTTGAGCTTCAGTTCGCGGTTAAACTCCGCATCGAGTTTGGCCTCCTCTAATTCCCTGCCCTTCCGCTCGCGCAGGCCGTTGCTCGAATCTTTAGTCCATGCAGTGCTTCCGTCATAACCTTCCTGAAGAAGTCCGAGTCCCGGCAAATTTGTGTTGATGAGATTCTTGTTCGGGAACTTGAAATAACCTTCGGTCTCCCCG
Source organism: Pyrinomonadaceae bacterium (assembly GCA_035628755.1). Lineage (GTDB taxonomy): Bacteria > Acidobacteriota > Blastocatellia > Pyrinomonadales > Pyrinomonadaceae > JAIVJZ01. The sequence goes on along the minus strand of DASPJG010000438.1, from coordinate 4,374 downwards.
GTGAGATTCAAGCCCTTCTCAAACTGGAGTGATCCCTTCGTCGTGCGGCTGTTGATTTTTTCGAGCGCATCCCTGCCGCCCACGGCGGACACGTACTTATCAAGAATCTGATCAACTGTGGGCGCAGACCCAGTTGTTCTGGCAGCCGCAGCCACTTTCGCATCACCTGCCGGTCGGGCGCTTTGAGCCTGATTGATAATTGCGGCGAGGGAGATAAACAAGATGAGCGAAACTATTCGCTTCATGATGGTGATCCTTTCGGTTTTGGACTACTGGCGCAAGGTAAAAAGAGACTTACTGCTTATCGGCTGTTGGACGCTAAAGTTGTGAGCGTAAGGTTTCCTGATTTGTGTTGAATGAGATGTTCAACCGACAAACTTGCAGAGCCGAATCCGTCATTCATGCAAATTGGCGAGGACAAGGATGTCTCTCATCAATAGATAAGCGGCTGTCAATGGCGGAGAAGTTATTCCGACCGGGAAGATAATGTCAATATTTTTTTAGATGCGTCAGACGGATTCGATCAGGGGCAAGGTGAAACTGAAGTTTGATCCAACACCCCTCTCGCTCTGCACCCAGATTCTACCCCCGTGCCCCTCAACGATTCTTTTAACGATTGCCAGACCGAGCCCCGTACTCTGCTCGCCTCCGGTGCTTTTGACACTGAGGTTTTCAAAGGGAATAAACAGCTTGTCAATTTCTTCCGCCGGGATGCCCTGACCTTCGTCCCTGACACTGACGACGGCCTCTTTCTCTCGCCTCGAAGCGAGCACCTCGACGGTGGTGCCGGGGTGAGAAAATTTAATGCCGTTACTGATGAGGTTGTTCAACACCTGTTCGATCTTGGGCGCGTCGACGACTAATGGCGGTAAGTTTTCCGGGTGGGCGAAGAGGATGTTGATTTGCTTCTGTTCGGCCAGCAGGCGGTTCAACTCTATGTTTCTTTCCAGCAGGGCGATCAAATCTGTCTCCTTTAATTCGAGTTGTAACTTACCTGCCTCGATTTTTGAGATATATAGAAGGTCTGTGATCAGCTTTAACATGAAATCGCTGTTTTTTCTGATGACGGAGATGAACTTGTGTTGCTGGGGAGTGAGTTCCCCGAAGTGCTCATCAAGTAACATCTGGCTATAACCCTCTATGACCTGTAAGGGATTTCGTAAATCGTGCGCGGCGACTCCGATAAACTGGTTCTTAACCTCGTTGAGCCTTTCCAGTTCGATGTTCCGTTTGATTACTTCGCGCTGGGCGGTGACGAGTTCGTTGTTGAGGCGCGCCAGTTCGTTGTAAAGCTCTGTGTCTCCGTCAAACAGTTGCGCAGGCGCGGTGTGCGGCTGTCCCTTCGCGGTGCCGTCGCCGAAAGGGGTGTCCGCGACGTGGCTGAACTGCTCGTATATCTTTATGACGCCTGAGCGAGTCGCGGAACCGGCAATGAACATGCCGTCGGCAGTTGCGCTCCCGCTGAAGCGAATTGACCTGACCCGCCCGCCGACAGCGAGATTCAACTCCCAGTCAAAAGCCGCCCCCTTGCCGCGCACGGCTTCGAGGAACGCGCGCCCCTTCTCACGGCTCTCGCCATCCAATACGGATTCAAACGGCTCGCCCGCCACTATTTGCGCGGCGTCCAGCCCGTCATACAACACCTGCCGCACGATGCCATCCGTATCGCACAGCAGGGCGAGGGCGGCAGGTTCTTCTTTTCTACTCGTCGTCATAGTTCCCCGCTGGAGTTTGACAGGCTCCCGGCCATTGCGACTGCTTCCGCTGCGTCCGCCGCGTAGGCGTCTGCGCCGACACGCTTCCATAACTCCGGCTCGACATTGAAAGGATACCCGCCGACCAGAACCTTAACGGCCTTCAAATCTTCCGACGCGCGCACGGCGGCGATTAAATTTTCGACCGCCCGGATGTGAAAAGTCATGGTCGCCGAAACCGCGAGCACGTCCGCCCTGCGATCCGAGAGGGCTTGAAGGATGGCGTTGGTGGGCGAGTTGGCTCCGAGGTAATAGGTGTCCCAGCCTTCCATCTCGAAGAAGTCGGTGATGATGCGGACGCCGATTTCGTGCAATTCCCCGCCGACGCTGGTTGCGACGATCCTCCGGCCATTCTTTTCCGTGCGGAAGATTCGCGGGTAGAGTTGCGCCATGATGAGTTGCGTGGCGGCTGTGCAAAAGTGCTCTTGCGCCACGCTCACGCGGTTCAACTGCCAGAGCCGCCCGATCTCTCGCTGCGAAGGCTGGAAAACGTGCAGGTAGATGTCTCTCACCTCCACGCCGGAATCAACCGCGTCCAGAATCAACCTGCTCGCAAGATGCCGCTCCCCGTTCAACAGGAAGCGTAGAAACTTCCCGGCCAGATCGGCGTGCGCTGCCGCCGCATCTTCAAACAACGGCGGGAGGTCAGACGGCAAGGCGGGCAGCCTGTTTAGTCCGACCTCGAAATACTCCTGCACCACCAGCCCCATCTCCGGCGGAAGCCGCTCCCGCACCACCTCGCTCATGATCAGGAGGTTGCGGGATAGGTCTGCGGCGGGGACGCCGCGCGCGCCGAGCATCACTTTCGCCCACCCGATGTAGTCGGAGAATAAGGAATGACTGGACGCGGCGACGGCTTCAGCTAAATAAGACAGATGATAGTTTGCGTCCTGCAAGCACTTGACGCGCCCCGCCTCGCCGTACTTGGCCGCCAGTTCCGGCTGCGCTTCATATTGGCGCGAAGTGATGGTTTCCGCCAGCAGGGCGCGTTCCCTATCGAGAATCCGCCCGATGGCTTCGTTCAGTTCCGGCTCCATATCTTTCATGCTCATGAGGAGATGTGCTCAAAAAAACGGAGCCGTGCGCTTTTAGGGACGAGCTTTAAGCCTCTCGGAATGCCTTTGTGAGAATCGTGATACAGGTGGCTGTGATGCCAGACCTTGAAGCTCTCTTCATCGCGCCAGTAGGTCAGCAGCCAAATCTCGTCCTTGTTGTCTAGAGGGCTAATGACCTCCAGACGCAGAAAGCCCGGAGCATCCTCTACAAGATGAGGACGCTTTATAAAAGCATCCTTCACCTCTGCGGTCATGTTGTTGGCGACGGTGAACTGGCTCAAAGCGATGAACATCCTGCACCCCTTTATCCCGGCTGTCTGGCCTCGCACTTTCGCCAACACAGTATCTCAGGTCTATTGTTTTGTGAAGGTTCTTGAGACGGAGAACAGAGAACGGGCAACAGGGGTTATTAAGCAGGGTTACATTCCGTAGTGTCGCTACTAATTCTTATCTCGTAATACCGGGGAGATGAATACGTTGAGGAAGGGGCAGATTAAAAAGTTAGCTGGAAGCGATGCAGAGGGGCAGGTGAAGTTCGTTGTTTTACTGTTTCGGATGGCCGCTTGAGAAAGCGTAGCTGATGCCCTTCTGCGCTCTACAATAATTTTTCGCCGTCGAGGAGGCGCGCGATGTTCGGGTGGTTGAGCGAGGCGAGAATCTGACGCTCCCGGCGGAAACGACGTGTGAGGATTGGGTCGGCGAAGCCGCGCCGCACCACCTTGAGCGCGACCTTTTGCCAAAACTCACCGTCGGAGCGTTTTCCGCCACCGTTCCGCCTTCAACTTTCTCTACGACTCAACTTCAACGTCGCCTTCGACATTCCCGCTCAACTCGCGCAGCAACCACATCTTGGCGATGCGCCAATCACGCATCACCGTCTTGTCCGAGATGCCGAGTGCCTCGGCGGTCTCCTCGACGCTGAGGCCACCGAAGAAACGCATCTCCACGATGCGACTCTTCCGCTCGTCTATCGCTGCGAGCCGCACGAGCGCCTCATCGAGCGCAACCAACTCCGCCGCCACTTCTTCGGGCGTCATCGAGGCTTCGTCGAGCGATAGCTTATGGACGAGACCGCCGCGCTTGGCCGCCGCGCGCGAGCGGGCATGATCAACGAGGACGTGTCGCATCAACTGCGCCGCCATTCCGAAGAACTGCGCACGGTTATGCCAACTCACACGTTGCTGGTCAATAAGGCGCAGGTATACCTCGTTGACCAACGCCGTCGGTTGCAGAGTGTGATCCGCGCGCTCGCGCCGCAGGTGGTTGCGCGCCAGTCGCCGCAGTTCGTCATAGACGAGCGGCATCAACTTGGCGGGCGCATCGCGGTCGCCATCGCTCCAATCGAGCAGAAGCGCAGTGACATCGCGTGGGGGGTTATTGCTCACGCTGCCTCCTATCTAAAAGCGAATTTTATCTCCGGCAAAGGACATCGCACAAAAATTTTTACGGGGTGGGAGTTTTGGTCTCCGCTTTCCGCTTTAGCTTGTTGAAGGAGCCATTTGAATCACGGGTGCATCCGCGTTGCGCCCACAAACCCTACGGCGTCGTTTCCCGTCTGACGCCCC
>DASPJG010000437.1:0-11423 GCA_035628755.1 Pyrinomonadaceae bacterium | reverse complement strand
TGGTCGAGAATCAGATCGGGAAGTTGAAACACTTCCGACGGGTGTTTTCACGGTTCGATAAGTTGGCAAAGAACTATTTGAGTTTTATCTACTTCGCCAGTTCAGTTGTATGGCTCAGATAGTTATGTCAACACAACCTAGTAATTGCAGCCAAAATATTTTTTACAATACTACCCTTGAGAAGCAGTTAAACGGGTTCGTCAATGGGTTCTCTAGAATAAGGATCTTCTATTATTGTTGGCATCAACGCAACTTGATCACTTGTGATCACTGATTTTGCGGCTGCTCGGCATTCATCAACGAGTTGAATCAGAAGGTCCCAATTGAGAAATGTTATTGGGTATCCGTGCTTAAAGTGAAAAGTCTCACTGTTCCAGACGATCGATCTATCCTGAGCTCTTTTGTCGAAAAATACGGTGTTGTTATGAACAGTATTCCGGATGTTTCTGAGAAGATCAAATGTGACCACTGCATCGTTGTGGTGCGGGGCCAGGGTAAGACCAAAAAGTCGGTCGTAAACAGATTTGAATGCTGAGTGGTGGTCAAGCCTACTGGACTGATCTATGGCAGTGAGAAGACAGCGAAATGAACTCTCGTAGGCTTGGAAAATCGATAGCACTAATTGAGTCTTCTGAGAATTCTCGAATTCTTTGAGTATGACTGCTAGACCTTCAGGGCGGTAAAACGGAACATTGCGACTGCTCCACCATTTAGCATCGAGCATCTGATCCGATAAGAAGTAGAGTGAAAGATGTATTGGCACCAAGGCGTTTAAGCACTTTGCGAATGTAGCTAGGCGAACATCGTGATCTTGCAAGGTTGGCCAAGACATATAGATTTCCGTAAGGTCATTTTGTGTATTTGCTATCAGCGGGGCTATTAGATCAGGTAGACTGTGAAGGCGATCAACTTCTGGATATTTCATTGCATATTGTCTCCGAAAATGGTTGTGTTGCAAAGACAATTTTTGAGACGCAAAAGATCGTAGAGTCGATTTCTTTATGCCGCGATCTGAAAGGCAGCGTTGCGAAAACAGCCTCTCAAGTATAATTCCATCCCTCACGCTCTTCTAACCGATCTCATTGGAACCGCCCATGAAGCATACCTCATCCCCATTCAAGTGGCGCTACTACGCGTCTGACATCATCCTTTTGTGCGTGAGGTGGTGGTACTGCCGCTACCAGCTCTCTTACCGCGACCTCAAGGAGATGATGAGAGAGCGAGGGCTGACTGTAAGACCACGTCACCATCTTACGGCGGATCCAGAGCTACGCCCCGAGATCAATAAAAGGATGCGCCTACACCTGAGAGCACCCAAAATTGGCGTCGCACTATCACACGCCCTAAGGATAACCAATGAGCACATTTGACAGTACCAAACGGCTGTTGCCAGAGGTTCTCAGCGAAATCGTCAAAGGCAAAGTCCAGCTACCGGATTTCCAGCGCGGATGGGTATGGGATGACGAGCATGTGCGCAGCCTACTGGTAAGCATCGCTCGTTCCTTCCCCGTGGGGGCTGTAATGCTACTAGAGTCCGGCGGCGAAGCGCGCTTTCAAGTACGCCCCGTTGAAAACGTGCCGTTTTCAGATACGCTGCCTGAAGCGGAGTTATTGATCCTTGATGGCCAGCAACGCTTGACCACGCTGACCCAAGTGCTGGCGCTGAAAGGCACGGTGAAAACTCATAACGACAAGGGTAAGCCCATTGAGCGGTACTACTACTTCCATATCCCCACCGCGTTGGAAGGCCCAGAGCGGCTAGAGGATGCACTGATTGCCGTGGAACCTGACCGTAAGTTAAAAACCAATTTCGGGCGCGACGTGACCTTAGACCTTAGTATGCCGGAACTTGAGTACACCAACTTTTATTTTCCTTGCAGTCAGATATTGAATTGGGCGGATTGGTTACAGGGATTGAACAAACACAATCCAGCAAAGCTCTCTGAGTTCCTTGCTTTCCAAAGTAAGGTTTTGAATGTCTTTAATAACTATCAATTGCCGATCATCAAGCTAACGAAAGAAACCTCGAAAGAGGCGGTCTGCTTAGTGTTCGAGAAGGTGAATACCGGCGGGGTGCCACTTTCCGTGTCTGAGTTGATGACGGCGAGCTACGCAGCCGACGGCTATAACCTGCGTGACGACTGGTTTGGTAGCAACCTTAGAAAGGTAGAGTCGCGTCAGAAACGCTTGGCCAAAGAGCCAGTATTACAAGGAGTTGAAACCACCGATTTTCTGCAAGCCATTACCATGCTGCACACCTTGGAGCGCCGCCAAGCAGACATCGCCGCAGGTAAGGAGGGAAAGCAAGTGGCACCGGTCAGTGCCAAGCGTGCGGCCATCCTCGTTCTGCCATTGGATGCTTACCACAAGTGGGCAAATGAGGTGGAGGCGGGCTTCTTGCTAGCAGCCAAATTTCTGCGCAAAGAGTGTTTTACCAGCGCGCGTGACTTACCTTACCGAACTCAACTAGCACCGTTGGCAGCTGTATTAGCATTACTGAAAACACGATGGCTTGAGCCTCGAATTTACAGCAAACTAGCACAATGGTATTGGTGCGGCGTGTTAGGCGAGTTGTATGGTGGCGCTGTGGAAACCCGCATCGCAAATGACGTAGATGAATTGTTGAGATGGATCGAGCATGATGCCGAACCGCCCCGGACGGTTACCGATGCAGCCTTCCAGCCAGACCGGCTGGATCGTCTCTCTTCACGCCTGAGCGCTGCTTACAAGGGTATTAACGTGCTGGTGTTGCGCGAAGGCGCAGAAGATTTCTTCTGGAAAGCCAATATCCGTGAATTGGACGCTGAAGACGTTGCCTTGGACATTCACCACATCTTCCCGCAGGACTGGTGCGAAAAGCAACGCATCCCGCACAAAGTGTACAACGCCATCGTCAACAAAACGCCAATCTCGTACAAAGCTAATCGCATGATCGGTGGGGCAGCGCCATCGCTATACCTCCAAAAGCTTCAGCAACATAAACAGGTGTTGCTTGACGACGCCCAGATGAACGCCATTCTGGAAAGCCATCTAATCCCCGCTGAAACGCTCCGCACTGATGATTTCGCGACCTTCTACCATGCTCGCAAGCAGAGGCTGCTAGCAATCATCGAGAAAGTGATGGGCAAGAACGTTATCGCGGTACCATTACCGGAAGAGAGTGATGATGACGAGGCCTGACTTCGGCTTCATAAATTCGCTAGAGTAGTGTCTCAGGTTCGGCCAACCGCAGTCGTAGTGAGATAGTCAAATTTTTCCGAACATGATGCTCTCGTTGCTTGAGCCTTTCATTGTGAGGTTATAGCTCTGCCAATGACCATCTCATTCGTCTGATATGGCGCGTCGCTCTGCTAACCGCTCTTCGGTGTTCATTCGAAGCAGATTAACGGTCGTACGCCCCTCTGGAGTCAGGCCAACGATACTTTCGCACGGCCATATCAAGCCGTGACGCGCTTCATGGGAATCAAGTCAGGTTACGATTGCAGCGAACAATGGGGTTACAGCGTGTCTAACTTGACCGATCAATTCCTCTTCAGAAGGTCGCCGGAGACGCTCGGCGACTTCACGCTCCATAAGTACCAATTGGTGCACAAGACTTTCAGATGGCTCGGCCATCTTACGGACTGACGCGCGAAAAAGCCCGCGAAGCAGATGTAGCTTATCTTCGTCCATGACTTCCTCGGCAGAATCTTTCCCCGTGACGAAACAATGTATGGAATACTCCTGCTCAATCCATCCACCCATTCGGTCAATACGTAAGGTCTGACGAAGGAACACGCAGACTCCGAAGGGGGGCTTCGGAATACAGGTCGGAAGTTCTACACCCGATGGCCACCGTAGATGAGCAGCACCGCAGATCTGTTCGGGTAATGCGTGTCTTCTCAGGAGTTCGGCAACTGGTCGGAGGTTAAGTCCCAGCTTCGGTGTGATAGAGCCATTAGGGTCGTAAACAAGTTCCTCCCCATGCTCACCGCACACATAGGCGACACCATCGGTGAGGCTCAGGACAGTTGCTTCCTCACTTACTTGCGTCACGGATATCCCATCACGCTGGAACCGTTGTCGCCTATATCCCGGCAGATGCTTCGCGCCGCCGAGCGATTCGAGAAAGAAGATCACGTCGTCCCAGGACAACAGGCCCGGGTTCTGTCTTTTGATCGACTTCTGCTGCTCACCGAAGCGATCGTGAAAATCTTTCCAGGCACGAAACCCTTCCTGCACCATCTCGGATAGTCGACTCTCGTCCTGTGCGTCGAAGGGAGTGCTCGGCTCGTTCAGTAGCACGCTTTGTAACTCGTCCTGCGGCAGCAGACACATCACGCGCGAGAAGACGGATTCGAAGCGCTCCCGCTCGACCATCGTGGTTGTAATCACTCGGAGTTTGGCACGCGCAATCCGATAAGCATCCGCTTCGCGGCTGTCTTTGACGACTACCGTGTCAACGATAATAGTTTCGCGAGAGCCGAAGCGGTGGACGCGCCCGACCCTCTGCTCCATGTCCATCGGATTCCATGGCACGTCAATGTGTATCAAGCGGCGAGCGACTTGAAGGTTGATGCCTTCTCCTCCCGCGCGCGATGAGACGAGATACCGCGGGCCGTCAGCCCGCCGGAACGCCTCGACCTCCTTCGTTCGCTCCGCATCCGACTGGCCGCCGATGATGACGGCGGGCCTTTGCCCGGTAGTGCGTTCGAGGTAGCGTGTAAGCGCGCTGACAGTCTCTATCGGCTGCGCGAAGAGTACAACCTTCTCCGTCCCAGCGCGGTCGAGTAGTGCCTCTTGAATAACCTGCCACTTTTCGTCGCCAGCATGCCGGACTAAAGATATGCCTTCGAGCAAAAGGTCTTCAAGCCCACGGTCGGACAGCCAGTCGCTATCGCCCCCGTCTATGATTTCTTCGATGTCTTCAACGTCTGCGTCTCGCTGCTGGCGGCCAACTTCTTTAGTGATTCTCTCGAATAAGCGCTCGACCGGTTCGTCTTCTGGGCCGAGGCGGTACGGACGCAGGGTCGAGAGTGCGTCGCGTAGGGTTGAACTACTAAGCTTCCATCCGCCGCGTATCGCTTGACGCACGAGATAGCCGAGTCCCGCGTGAGGACTTGACGCGGCCCACTGCATGGCTTGGGCGCAACGCCACCCCGCCGCGCGGCGTTTAGCATCGCCGAAATGGTATGCGTCGCGCGGAGGCTTGTAGAAATCGTGGATATTCTGAATCCACTGACGGTGTGAGGGGCCGAGGTCGACGATCAAGGGATCATTGACTTTGCGTTGCGGGAAGACCGGGTGACCGTCCCAGTCTTCGATGTCATCCTTTGTACGGTAGATGACTCGCCCGGCCAGAGACTCCAGAGGATCGTTCTCCCCCCTCAGAAACCGGAGCAGATTCTCGAACCGGGTCTCATGACCTTGATGGGGAGTGCCGCTCATCAGGATTAGTCGGCCGTCACTTGGCTGTCGCGAGGCCAACTCTCTCACCAGACGATATGCCTCGCTCGGGTCTGAGCCGTCCGGCGACCATGCGGATAGATGGTGGCACTCGTCTACGATCAGTATGTCCCACGGCGGAGTATTGAGTAAGAGATCGAAATTATTGCCGTGGACGGCACGGTGGATGCTGGCGATGAGCTTGGGGTCGGACAGCCTCGCGTCACCGTCGGATGATGTCCACTGTCGAAACGCAATGTTCAGCCGGTCGAACTCATGGCGCACGTTGCTGGCTAGCCGGGCGGGCGCGAGGTAGAGCACACGCAGGCTGGGGCGCTGCGCGAGGAGTTCCCGTAGGATGAGGCCGACCTCGACGGTTTTTCCGAGTCCCACTTCGTCGGCGATCAGGACGCGCTTCAAGCTCTCGTTCTGAAGCACATGACGCACCAAGCTGACTTGATGCGCCAGCGTCTCCACTTCTCGCACATCCATACGCCGCTGCGGGTCTTCGCAAATGAGGTAGTGAGCGTGGAGCCTGTTGATGCTGCGGCGACCCTGCGAAAGCCAGTTGTCATCGGCGGGGAGGGACTGAAGAAGCTCGGCTGGTGTCGAAACTGGCTTGAGTCGCCGACTATCCACGCCCTCGTCGACCAGTACATCTTGATGCTCGCGATCACCCCATAAGCGACGCGGTGGATGAACGAGGTCGACCATCCGCAATCCCCACTCTTCGTGTTCCCGTAGTACGGGCAAGACGTAGGACACATCGGCCTTTGAATAAAGAATATTAGACGGCATGCTCTTGCGCCTCTCCCTGAGTCACGGCTTCGGCTTGTTGCGGGCCAGGCATGTCGGCCCATAGGGACTTGAGTTCGCCGAGTATTCTTCTCCGCTTCTGGGCGTCACTCCGCTCCAGATATTTCTGCTGAGAGGTAACGATAGCATCGAAGATGGAATTGAGCGGATTCTGGCGGTCGGCGAAGGCTTCGAGAATTTCCTTCTCCACCTCCCGGTACAGTCGGAGCAGAATCCTCTTCGCCGGCTCCTCGGCAGCTTCCGTTACTCTGTCGGCCAAACTCTCATATAGTTCCAGAATTCTGAGTTTCACACCCGGGCCAACGTCCAAATTCTTTCGGACGAACTTGTCGCATTCCAACTTGATGGGGCCTTCGATGGCGTTGACAAGTTGCGACTTGGCCTCATCGCGCATCTCCTTGACCATCTCGCGACCAACGCTTTGCAGCTTCTTGGCGTCGGCGCGGATGGCGTCGCGCTGCGCCTCGATCACCCTTGGCTGCACGCGCGCGCCCTGCGCGAGCGCCCACTCTGCGACCTGCTCGACGAGCGCCACGCAGTCGTCGGCGTATTCCTTAGTTTCTTTCCGAACGTCCTTCAGAATTTCCTTGCCCCAGACCTCAGCTATCGGCTCCTCGAAGCGAAGCGCGAATTCGGTTGGCAAGTTTATGTCCGACGCGCCGGAGTAACGACCGCCCCGGCGGACGGAGGCGCGCAGTGTCCCCCAGTGCGTTTGCCAGAGGCGCGCGAGATACCGGTCGATGTCCTTGCTGGCTTTCGCTTTCGCCGCCGCGATCAAGTCTTCTACCCTGCGCGGGACGGTCTTCTTTAAGAAGGTGCGATATCCCCCCTGCCGGTTCGCCAGCTCTTCGCGCAGGGGCTGGATAAAATCCTCCAAGTCTCTGCGCAGCCGTGCGGCCTCCTCCTCGGCGCGACCTTCGCCTTCCCACTGCGCCTCGACGAGTCGGAGAGTAGTAACCAACCGCTCGTGGAACACCGAGGCGCGTTCACGAAGCCGGGCCGTCGCCTTTTCGCGTCGGCCCTCAGCGAGTTTTTTAAGGCTCTCAATCAGCACGGGGATACCGGTTTGATCCAGTTGTTTGAGGAAAGATCGGTCGTCTTCGTCGTCCGCGATTAGCCGCACGTACTCCGGGGCTGACAGCGGATGAACTTGCAAGGTGGCTAAGAGGTTGCGGACGACTTGTCGGCGTGCCTCGCTGACACCTTGGTCGTTTAACCAAATCTCTTCGAGGCGGCGCTGAAGCTCATTCTTCAGACGTCCCTTTACTTCCTCGCAGGCATCGAGGAAATGCTCGTACTTCTTTTTGCTATGGTCTTGGCGGTACTTATCGTTTGCTACGTCGTCGATGCGTGTGACGGCGACGATCACTATCGGGTCATCTTCCGGCTCGTCGGAGGAATAGAGCAATGAGTTGAGGAACTCACTACGCCTCAGCGCGTCGGCGAGCGGTTCGGTCATCCCTCTGTGATCGACCACGAGAACGAGCGCCTGTGCCTTCTCACGAATCCATTTGCGCGTCACGTCCGCATGCACGTCGCGGACGACGCCGACGCCGGGGAGGTCTACGAGGGTGATGTCGTTGGTCAGTTCCGAACTAGGCCAGTCCAACGTCAGGTTCTTGATGAGCGGAGCGAGATAACCGGTGGCGTGCTCGTGCAGACTTTGTTGAAACACCTCGTCAGGCTCAGCACCGTCGAGGACAAACGTGCTCCCTTCTTTGGCGAGCGATAGGGCGCGGCGGATTCCTTCCAGACGCGCGGTGTCAGCCGGGTCGGGTTCGGTACCCCACACGCGCTTCCCACCCGCCGCTTCCGTCAGGGCATCGAGCAGGTAACAGAGCTCGCGGTCGTCGTCTTGACTGCCCGTGACTAATAGTTGCGCAGAGCGCCTGAACTGCTCCCGACGTTCCTGTCGCCCTGCATTCGCGTCCGGCTCCGCTTCGATGTCTTCGTCCGTCGTGACCGCCTCCGCGTCTTCCGGCAGTTCATCCTCCGCGACTTCTTCAAGACCGATTAGCGTCTCCTGATTTTCGACGTTCCCTAGTTCGGCCTTGAACATCTGTTGGAGACCGAACACCGTCCGAAGGATTCTCACGCGGCCGTGGTACTCGACTTCGAGCCTCCTCGTGGGGCGGCTGCGGACGACCAACGCTTGCGCGGTGAGCGGCCCCACCCCTCCTGAAGGAACTACCGATTGAGAGCCGCCGACGACTGCATTAATGATCGTGCTCTTGCCGATGCCCGAGGGGCCGAGAAAGCAAACGGCTACGTCAGCGTCGCCGACCCGAGCGACCTTCGAGAGGAGATCACGGTCTTTATCGAACTCGGCGATTTTCCCCTCGGGAACGGTCTTCTCCAAGAACGACCGGACGGCGGTGTTGTACCAATCGACTAGTTCTCTTGTCTGGCGGACTTCAGAGTCCATATCAATACCTTTATATGGGTGGAGGATGTTTGAGCGTAGCCGCTACAAGCGGGTGAAGCATGCCCATGCGACAGGTCTTGAGCTTTGTTGATTATAGTCTATTTGCCTTTTGCGTCACTATGCATCGGCAGAGATTAACTTAACGGGTCGGGAGCATTTTGATATTTCATCAGACCGCCTTGAACACTTTCATCACTTCATCGCCTAAGTGGTTGATGACCTTCACGGCGACGCGCCCGCTCGTGGGCTTGTCGAAGGGGCGGGAGGTGTCGCTGTGGAGCGTCGCCCAAGCTTCTTCGTTGATCTCGGCTTTGAGTGTGGTTTTGAGCGACTTGTACGGATCGTTCGCGCCGAGGAAGTAGGCGTGGCGTACGAAGAAACTCTCCTCGTTGTAGTCTGTGTCTATGAACCAGCAGGCGATGCCTTCGGCTCCGTCGCTGCGGACTTCGCCAGTGTTGGGGTGGAACACGTCCACGCCATTGATCTTGATGCGGATTTGGTCGGGCTTGGCGTCTGCGCCACCGTCAATGATGTCTATGTCCGGCTCGCCGAAGATGACGAAGAGGTTGCCCTTGCCCGTGTTCTTGAGGTCGTCGGCCATGTGGAGGTCGGCGTTCATGCGAGCCTTGAGGACAGGGATGCGACCGAGCTTGTTGAACTCGGAGGAGTGCGCGTCGTAGTTGAATGCGCAGGCGATGAGCACGTCGAAGCCTGCATCGCCCGCCTCGCGCGTGGCAGCCACGAGGTCGGGGCGCGAGACTGTGCCGAACTCCGGGCCGACGAAGATTGCCGCGCGTTTTTCCGCGCCCGACTCTTCGCCGCCCTCCATGTAGCGACCTTCGGCGCAGATGAGGTCGCCCGGCCAGGGAGTGAGCGACGTGAAGTTGATCTTGTCTTCCTTGTGGGCTTGCTGGACTCCGGCGGTCTTGAGATTTTCCAGAATCATCCCGACAAAATCACGCTCTTCGCCAGACGCGCCGTGTGGGTTGGCGACGGTGTCTATTAGTTCGTCGTTCTCGTCCACCGCCAGCACACGATGGGGCGAGAGGGTTTCGACCGTGAACGTCCCGGCGACGCGGACTTTCTTTTTGTCGTCGTAGGGCTTGTCGTAGAGATACTCGAACTCGGCTTTGGCGGCGATGGAGGCGTCAATCTCTTTCTGGCGGGCGATGCGCTGTTGCCACCATTCGGCGTGCAGCTTCTTCGCGGGCGCAGGCCACTTGTCGTCGGCATCGCGTGGGATTTCCCATTCCTCCCAACTCTTGCCGAGCGCGGCGTTGAGTTGCGCGCGCAGCGGTTCGAGTGCGGTTTGGTACTTCTCCCAGATGACATCAATCTCGGCGTTGTTGGCGATGGATTTCAGCGTGACGTGCGGGACGCGCTCGTAGACGAACCCTTGCCGGATGTCGCCGCGCGTGGGCTGATTCGACGGCACGGTGCGCGTGACCTCGGCTTCCTTGCGCTGCCCTTCGGGCGAGTCGGCGAGCAGATAATACGGATAACGCGCGCCCATGATGCGTGCGCGGGCGAGTGCGAGCGCGACGCGCGAAGTGTCAATCGTGATCCAGCGTCGTCCCCATTGCTCGGCGACGTAGGCGGTCGTGCCGGAGCCGCAAGTCGGGTCGAGCACGAGGTCGCCGGGATCGGTGGACATGAGGACGCAACGCTCACCGATTTTAGTCGAGGTTTCGACAATGTATCTCTTGTCACTCGCAAACCCAGCAATTCCCGTATCGCTCCAAACATTGCTTAACGGAAAGGCAGCAAAGTCGTCAATAAATCTGACGTAGCGAAGAGTATTACCAACAAGCTCAAGGCGTGCCGATTTATCGAGCCGCTGGAAGCCTTCTAGATGAGTCTTCCAGTATCCCTTGCGGGGGCGGAAGGATTTCCCCTGATGCTCAACCGGAAAATCGCCGGGTGGCCGCTGGCTCGTTAAATCGCCGGTCGTGTAGATGTACCCAGACGGAATGAGAGAAGGTGTTCTTTTCTCTTCAGCAGTCAGAGCACGACGGATTCCATTATCAAGTTCAATCTTGCCATAACCAGACGCGCCCGCCGAGCCAAATTCTTTTGTTAGTAGCGAAGGATGATATTTAGTCCATTCTCTATTCTTGGCATACCACAGAAGATAATCGGTGACATTCGGAAGCATCTCTGCACTTTGGCTGCTTGTCTTTGTCACCGTTATAAGCGACAAAAAATTTCTATCTCCAAACACTTCATCCATTACCGCGCGCACGCGATGAACATTCTCGTCGCCAATCTGCACGAAGATCGAACCGCTCTCCGTCAACAAATCACGCGCCACCGTCAACCGGTCGCGCAGGTAGGTCAGGTAAGAATGAATCCCGTCGCGCCACGTATCACGAAACGCCTTCACTTGCTCCGGCTCGCGCGTGATGTGACCGGTGTTCCCGTCCTTCACGTCGCGGCTGGTCGTTGACCATTGGAAATTGGAGTTGAACTTGATGCCGTAGGGCGGGTCGATGTAGATGCATTGCACCCTGCCGCGCAAGCCCTCGCGCTCGGCCAGAGATGCCATCACCTGTAGGCTGTCGCCGAGGATCATGCGGTTCGCCCAGTTTGCGTCGTGCTGGTAAAACTCGGTCTTGGCGTTATCGTCCGGCAGGCCGTTGAAGTCTGCAAACAAGTCCGGCTGCTCGTCCGACGCTTTCTCGCCAGCCTGTGTGCGCCGCAGCAAATCGTCAATCAACGCCTTCGGGTGAACCTTCTCCTGTATGTAGAGCGGCGGGGC
>DASPJG010000436.1:0-4706 GCA_035628755.1 Pyrinomonadaceae bacterium | reverse complement strand
GAGCGACGAGTTGGTCGTCCGTCTCGTCGAACTCGACGGCAAGCAGGCCGCGAACGTCCGTCTCAAGTTCGCCGCGCCCGTCGTGTCCGCGCGCGAAATCGACGGGCAGGAGCAACCCCTCGGCGCGGCCAGCGTTTCGCGTGGCGAACTGGTGACGAGTTTCAGCCCGTATCAACTTCGCACCTTCGCGCTCAAGCTCGCGCGCCCGCGCGTGCGTCTCGCCGCGCCGCAATCGCGCGCCGTCGCACTGCCCTACGATCTCGCGGCGTCCAGCCCGCACGGCACGAAGTCCGCCAGCGGTTTCGACCGCGCGGGGTTGAGTCTCCCCGCCGAGATGCTGCCCGCCGAAATCCCTTACGCGGGCATCCGCTTTCGCCTCGCCGACGCCGCACCGGGCAAACCGAACGCGCTCGTCTCGCGCGGGCAGACGATCAATCTGCCAGCGGGCAACTTCACACGGCTCTACCTGCTGGCCGCTTCGGCTGACGGCGACCAGCGTGCGACGTTCCGCGCGGGCACGGCCAACCCCGTCGAGTTGTCGGTGCAGCACTGGGGCGGTTTTATCGGGCAGTGGGACAACCGGCGATGGGAACAGGGAGAGCGGCAAGTTCCGCCCGGCGCGTCAGCCGAAGTGGCGGCAAGGATCAAGGAGCCTCAGTTCCGCCTCGATCCTTACGCGCGGATGACGGGCATCACGCCCGGTTTCATCAAGCGCGCCGACGTGGCGTGGTACGCTTCGCACCATCACACGCCAGCCGGGACAAGCCCGCCCTACGCCTATTCCTACCTGTTCGCCTACGTGATTGATTTGCCGCCGGGGGCGCGAACATTGACGCTGCCGGACAACGATAAGATTCGCATTCTGGCCGCCACCGTCTCGGACGAAGGCGACCGCCTGCGCCCCGCCCGCCCGCTCTAAGACACGCTGGAACGCGCCGCGCCTTAACCCTGCGACCCGGCTGTCAATTTTCCCGCTCGCATCAAGTGAGGATGGAGATCATTTCAAACATCTCCATCCTCATCTCTGTTCGACGCGTCGCGCGTTTACATGCGACGCAGGGCGCGGCTCACTTGCGTATGGTGTAGGAGTAGAGTTCCGCCCCGTCGTCGCCGAAGTGCTTGAAGGTCAACTCGCGCTCGCCTGCCTCAATCGTCGTGAAGCCATTGGCCGACCGTGCGAACAGGGCGAGCGGCTCTCGTTCATCTACCGCGTAAGTCCCCGCGCCGCCGCCGCCGGAGGTGACGAAGTGGCCGCCGTCGGGCGAGCGTAGATGTTGCAGGCTGTGATGGTGGCCGCTCAGGTACAGGTCGGCGCGTCCCTTGATGATCGGCCATAGCATTCTCCGCATCTCGGCGGTGTAAGACGCCCCGCTCAAACCGGCCACAAAAATCGGATGGTGGCCGTAGACCACTTTCCACTTCGCGCGGCTCTTGTCCAATTCATCCCGCAACCACAACGCCTGAGCCTGCGAGATTTCATCCGTATCGACGGCGAAGAACTGCACGGCTCCGGCGGTGAACGTGTAATACGGGGCGGGCAGCCGCCAGCTTTCGCTCCGCCCGCTGTAGAGAATCTCGGCGGCGGGGCTGTCGAAGTTGACCCAGTCGTGGTTGCCGAGCGTCGCGTAGAAACGGATGCCGAGCGGCGCGTACATCTCTTCCCACCACGTCTTCCAGCGCGGGTCGGAAGGGCTTTCCATCCCGCGCGGGTAAAAGTTGTCGCCCGTCGTGATGCCGAAATCGAAAGGGCGCGTGCGGTGCTCTCTGAGCATCGCCGCCGCCACACGTTTCTGCGCCTCCGTGCCCTGCCCGAAATCGCCGAAGGCCACCAGCCGCAGCGTCTCAGTTGCAGGCTTGAGCGCAAACGCGGGCGGAACCTCTCTCATGAAGGCGGGGAGCGCGCTGCCGCGTTCCAGACTCAGCCACCTCTCGTGTTCCGGCGCGAGCGCGCGCAGCAACTCCGCGTCGCCGCGCGTGCGCGCCGCTTCGAGTCTCTGCTCCAAGAGATTCCTGAGCGGCGACAGTTCAAAGCCGCGCAGCGCGTCGAGCGACTGTTGGACGACCGCCGCACTCGCGTCGGAGAGGACGAGGCCGGTGAGCACCGCACGCGCGTTTCGGTTCGAGCGGAAGTGCGCGACGTTGAGGACGGCGCGCGCGAGCGCCACGCGATTCGACGCCGACGGCTCGCGCGGCAACAGGCGCAGCAGGAAGTCTGCCGCAGCCGGACGCTCGACGAGCCTCGACAGGATTGCGCTGCGCAACAAGTCGGGCGCGAGCGCGAGCCAGCGCGCCTGTTCTTCCGGGCGCAGCCGCAGGTGCGAGCGAGCCTCGTCGCGCAAGTCGGCGGGCAGCTTGGCGACCAACTCCGGCGAGAGTTTTTGTTCCGCCGCGCCGACGCTTTGCGCGACGCTGACGGAGGGCGAAGGGGAGACGGCCAACAGGTTGAAGACGAGCAGGGCGACGAGAACTTTTCTGGAACGGTGAATCATTACGCGGAATTTACCCTTTGAAGAATTAAGTTTGAAATCGGGCGTGTATTGGCGTCGAAATCGGGCGCGGTCGCGCTAACGGCTCGCCGCCATGCCTTTCGCGGGGAGCAGGAGTTTGCCGCGCAGTTCGACCTGCGCCGACGAGCGACCCACGTACACGTCGAACTCGCCCGGCTGTGCGCGCCAACGCTTGTTCGCAACGTCGTAATAAGAGAACGCGCGCCCATCGAGCAGAACGCTCACACGCTTCGTCTCGCCGGGACGCAAGAAAACTTTCACGAAGCCTTTCAACTCCCTGGCCGGACGCGGCACTGCCGGGTTCGTTTCGCCGACGTAAATTTGCGCCACGTCAGCCCCGGCGCGCGCTCCCGTGTTCCGCACGTCGAACGAGACTTCAAACTCCGCGCCCGCCGCGCCGTCGCCCTCGGCTCTCTCGCCGACGGGACTGATTTCCAGACGACCGTATCCGAAAGTCGTGTAGGACAGGCCGTGGCCGAACGGAAAGAGCGGTCGCGCGCCCGCCCGCTCGTAGCCGCGATAGCCGACGAAGATGCCCTCTTTGTAAACGATGCGATTCGTCCCCGGCTCTGTGTAATAACTGTCGTGCGCCGGGTTGTCCTCCGCGCGCCGTTCGAGCGTGACGGGCAACCTGCCGGAAGGGTTCACGTCGCCGAAGAGAAGTTCGGCCAGAGCCGTGCCGCCTTCCTGCCCCGGATACCACGCGTGAACGAGCGCGGGCACGCCGTCGAGCCACCCATTCGTGTCCACGCCGCCGCCGGACATGACGACGACTACAGTGTTCTTGTTTGCCGCCGCCATCGCGCCGATCAACTCCTCCTGTCCGATGGGCAGGCGAAAGGTGCGATCCGCGCCTTCGCTCTCCGTGCCGGGGTCGAACCCCGCCGCGACCACAACCACGTCGGCCTGAGTGGCCAGTTTCTTCGCCTCTTCGCTTACCATCTGGCCGTGGCGCATGATGCCCAGTTGCATGCGCGTCCCGAGCCGCGCGGAGCGTTTGTTCGGACGTTGTTCGAGCACGATCTTGTGCGGCGCGGCGTCGAGCGTGAGCGTCGCCAGACCGGCGAGCGCGTTGGAAGCGTCCCAACTATCGAGGACGAGTTTGTCGTCGATGTAGAGCCGGTAGAAGCCGCCATCTTCCCCGGTCGAGGAGGCGAAAACTTCATGCCGCCCCGCCGCCTGCGGGACGTAGTAACCCGTCCAGCGCGACGAAAGAGTTTGCTCCGGGAAGGAGCGCGCCTGCCTGCCGAAGTTGATGTGCGGTTCTGTGCGCGTCACCGCCGGAGTTCCGCGCAACTCCATGTTGGTGAAATACTCGGCGCGGAGTCCCGGCTGGCCTCCCGCCCTGTCGGTCGTGAACTGTGTCGCGGCGGCCATGTCTGCGAGGGGTTGAAGACCACGCGCGTAGTACACGGAGGCCGACCCGTCGAGATGCCGGCTCAAGCCTTCCAGCAGGCTGACCGCCGCGAACGGCTCCGTCCTGCCGCTGCCCCCGCCCAGAGGCACTGCCGGGTAGGCGTTCGGGCCGATGACGGCGACGGACTTGATCTTGCCTTTGGCGAGCGGCAACAGTGCGCCGTCGTTCTTCAAGAGCACCGTGCCCTCGCGCGCGGCTTCGAGCGCGGCGCGGCGGCCATGCTGGTTGTAACGCGGGATGGTGAGGTCGGTCTGCTCGCGGTCGAGCCAGCCGGACCGCGCCGCCGTCCGCAGTATGCGGCGCACCTTGTCGTCCAGAACCGCGACGGGGAATTTGCCGCCCGTGATGGCCGGCAGCAGCGTCTCTCGATTCATGTGCGCGCCTGAGGGCATTTCCAGATCAAGCCCGCCGTTGGCGGCGGCGAGGCCGTCGTAGGTCGCGTTCCAATCGGACATCATGATGCCGTCGAAGCCCCACTCGCGCTTCACCACGTCCGTGTTGAAGTAGCCGTGCTGCGACATGTGTACGCCGTTGACGAGGTTGTAGGAATTCATCACCGCCCCGACGCGCGCCTCGCGGACGGCGGCCTCGAAGGCGGGCAGGTAAATCTCGCGCAGCGTCCGTTCGTCGATGACGGAGTCCGTGCGATGGCGGTCGAACTCCGAGTTGTTTCCCAGCAGGTGCTTGACGGTGGCGGCGACGCCCTGTGACTGCACGCCCCGGATGTAGCCGACCGCGAGGCGCGCGGCGAGATACGGGTCTTCGCCGAAGTACTCGAAGTT